>JAEYYE010000208.1 GCA_023430945.1 Bacteroidota bacterium | reverse complement strand
AACGAGGTGTTCTCATTTGATGCTTCCGCTTCCTATGCGGCTTCCGGCTTCAACATCGAACAGTACATCTGGCATTTCGCAGATGGATCCGTGGATAGTACATCGGGACCGACGGTGACCCATTCCTACGCCGAACCAGGCGAATACGTGGTGCAGGTGGATGTGATCGACGACAATGAATGTGTGAACACCAATCTTGTGGACCTGCAGATCCTGGTGAGCACCACGCCACTCTTCAATGGGCTGACCCAAAGCCAGACGATCTGCCAGGGTGATACACTTCCACTGGATGGTACAGGTACGATCCCTGTGACTTGGTCGGCAGTTCCTACAAGCAATATCGGCGCCCCGATCGCGCTGCCCGATCTTCAAGGTGTTCCATTCTCCACATCGATCGATTTCAATTCGTTCAGTCCGGGGCAGACCATGACTAGTGAGAACGACATCCTTTCGGTATGCGTGAACATGGAACACACGTTTATCGGCGATCTGGTGATCACGCTTACATGCCCCAATGGCCAGTCGATGGATTTCCACCAGCAATTGGGAGGCGGAACATTCGTAGGTGATGCGAACGATGCCGATGATGTTGATCCGATCATCGGTACATGCTGGAACTATTGCTGGAGCCCGACAGCGTCGCTGGGCACTTGGGCTGATGAGGCTGGGAACAACGTGATGCCTACCAGTCAGGGATCTGCGCTCATCCCAGATACGTACAGCAGCGTTGAACCCTTCAGCGATCTGATCGGTTGTCCGTTGAATGGTACATGGACATTCACTGTGACCGATCTGTGGGGCATCGACAATGGTTTTCTCTGCGATTGGGAATTGAATTTCGATCCGTTGCTTTTCCCTTCGCTCACCACCTTCACCCCGGATCTTGGTCTGGAGGATGCCGATTCAGCCTACTGGTCCGGACCGGACATCGTGGACGCTGGCCCGGCCGTTGGCACACTCGTGGCGAACACACCGGGTGAGCATGAATTCACTTTCACGGTGCTTGATAATTTCGGCTGCAGTTACGATACCACGATCACGATCACGGTACTTCCAAATCCCGGCGGTCCGATCGTGATCACGGGCACCGATAGCATCTGCGCAGGCGGCATCGCATACCTCGGCGCGCCGGGCGGATACTCCAACTATGTCTGGAGCAACGGATATACCGGCCAGTTCATCAATGTGGGACCCGGCACTTACACCGTAACGGTGGGCACAGGTTTCTGTCCGCTCACTTCCGGGCCTTTCACGGTCGGCATCCTGCCCGATCCTGAGCCTGTGATCGTGGGGATCGGAGCAGCATGCGGTGGTGATCCCGATCTGCTTAGTACTGAACAACCTTATGATTCATACGTCTGGTCCAACGGATCGACGGAAAGCAGCATCTCTGTTGGCACAGGAAGCTACACCGTAACGGTTACGGATGCCGGTTGTTCGGGCACTTCGGCACCATTCCAGGTGGTCACCGGCAGCGATCCCAACGCCTACTTCACCACCGATCCGAATTCGCCGCAAGGCCAGGGTACAGAAGTACAATTCACCGATGGTTCCACTGGAAACGGCGCCCCCATCACTGATTGGTATTGGAGCTTTGGTGTGGCTGGCCAGGAAAGCAACGATCCGAACCCGAGCTACGTGTTCACCATGCCGGGCAATTACAATGTGATGCTGGTGGTTACCGCCAGCGATGGTTGCCAGGATACCATGATGGTGACCTATGTGATCACGCCCGAGGCCATCATCATCCCCAACGTGTTCACACCGAACAACGATGGACAGAACGATCTGTTCGTGATCGAGAACGTGCAGTTCTACGGGAACGAACTGGCGATCTTCAACCGATGGGGAATGAAGGTCTTCGAGGAAACGAACTACCGCAACACATGGCGCGCCACGGATATTCCTGAAGGCACCTATTACTATACGCTGCGGCTGAATAACGGCGAGGACTATCACGGCCATGTGACGATACTTCGCTGATCACGGCAATAAATGTTGAAGGCCTCCGCTCGCGGGGGCCTTTTTACATTCGCGCCGCAATCGCTCCACCCAAGGCATGAAGGTCATCGATCATCTCCGCAAAGCGGATCGCACGTTATTCTCATTCGAGATCCTTCCGCCTTTGAAAGGGCGCGACATCCGCTCGATCTACGAAGGCATCGATCCGTTGCTGGATTTCAAGCCGAGCTTCATCAACGTCACCTACCATCGCGAGGAGGTGATCTACAAGGAGCGCGGTCACGGATTGCTGCAAAAGGTGCGGCTGCGTAAACGGCCGGGAACGATCGGGATCTGCGCGACGATCAAAACGAAGTACGACATCGATACCGTTCCGCACCTGATCTGCGGTGGCTTCAGCCGTGAAGAGACCGAGGATGCGTTGATCGAACTGAACTTTCTGGGGATCGACAACGTGCTCGCCTTGCGCGGCGATGCGATCAAGAACGAACCGCATTTCATTCCGGAGCGCGATGGACATGCACACGCGGTGGATCTGATCCAGCAGATCCGCGGTTTGAACCGCGGCAAATACCTACACGATGAAGAGCAGGAAGCGGCGCCCACCGATCTGTGCATCGGTGCGGCGTGCTATCCGGAGAAACACCCCGAAGCGCTGAACCTTTCAGTGGATATCGCCTACCTGAAAGAGAAGGTCGATGCCGGTGCTGAATATCTCGTGACGCAGATGTTCTTCGACAACCAGCGGTACTTCTCGTTCGTGGATCGATGCCGCGAACAGGGGATCAACGTGCCGATCATTCCCGGATTGAAACCGATCACTACGC
>JAEYYE010000161.1 GCA_023430945.1 Bacteroidota bacterium | reverse complement strand
ATCCGCAGGTGATCGAGATCTGGAACAACGTGTTCATGCAATTCGAGCGGAAGGCCGATGGATCGCTGGTGACCCTGCCTGCGCAGCATGTGGACACGGGCATGGGTTTCGAGCGGCTGTGCATGGTGCTGCAGGGCAAGAAGAGCAATTACGACACCGATGTTTTCCAGCCGATGATCCAGGCGATCGCCAAGAAGTGCGGAAAGCAGTACGGTGGTGTCATTCCGGGCTCGACCCGGAAACTCGAAAATGCCGATCACGCGCTTCCGGCTCAAGGCCGGAATGACAAGTCGGACATCGCGATGCGTGTGATCGCCGATCACATCCGAGCGATCGCTTTTGCGATCGCCGATGGACAGTTGCCGAGCAATACCGGCGCGGGTTATGTGATCAGAAGGATCCTGCGTCGCGCGGTGCGTTACGGTTACAGTTTCCTAGATCTTTCCGAGCCATTCATGTATTCCTTGATCGGCGTACTGGCCAATCAGATGGGCGCGCAATTCACGGAACTGCGAAAGCAACAGCAGCTGATCGAGAATGTGGTTCAGGAGGAAGAGAAGGCTTTTTTGCGCACGCTGGATCAAGGGATCAAACGACTTGGATCGGCGCTTGGCGAAAGCACAGGAACACTTGCGGGCGACAAGGCTTTCGAATTGTTCGATACGTATGGATTTCCGATCGATCTCACGCAGTTGATCGCTCGGGAACAAGGCCGCGACGTGGACATGAAAGGCTTCGAGGCGGAACTGCAGAAACAGAAAGATCGATCGCGCGCTGCGACCGCCGTTTCCACCGGCGACTGGAACGAACTGAAAAAGGGCGAAACCGAATTCGTCGGTTACGATCAACTCCGATCGGAAGCGAAGATCCTGCGCTACCGGAAGATCAGCGGCAAAGGGGGCGATCAATTCCAGATCGTGCTGGATCGCACGCCGTTCTACGCGGAAGGCGGCGGCCAGGTGGGCGATACGGGCTGGTTGATCGGCAGAGACGAAAAGATCGAAGTGATCGACACGAAGCGCGAGAACCAGTTGATCGTCCATTTCACCAAGGAACTGCCTTCCGATCCATCCGCGGAATTCGTCGCGCAGGTGGATGAGAAACGTCGTGCGCTCACCATGCGCAATCACACAGCGACGCATCTATTGCATCACGTCCTTCGCAAGCAGCTTGGAACGCACGTGGAACAGAAGGGATCGCTTGTCGCACCTGATCGGTTACGATTCGACATCAGTCATTTCTCCAAGATCGGCGCAGAGGAGATCGCAACGATCGAACGTGAAGTGAACGAGATGATCGGCGAGGACATCGGGTTCGAGGATCTGCGAAATGTTCCGATCGAGAAGGCGAAGGCGATGGGCGCGATGGCGCTTTTCGGTGAGAAGTATGGCGATGAAGTTCGTGTGGTGAAGTTCGGCCCGAGCGTGGAATTATGCGGTGGAACGCATGTGCCACGCACCAGCGCGATCGGCCGTTTCAAGATCGTGAGCGAAAGTGCGCTTGCCGCAGGCATCCGCCGGTTGGAAGCGATCACCTTCGAAGCCGCCGATCGCATGATCGAAGAAAAGCTTTCGAAGCTGGATGAAGTGACCGCATTGCTCAAGAACAGTGATGATCCTGCCGCGGCCGTGCGCCAATTGATGGAGCGGAACGCGGCGTTGGAGAAGGAATTGGAAAAAGCCGCGAAAGAAAAAATCCAACGCCTGGCACAGGATCTTCCACAGAAAGCGAAACCATTCAAGCAGGGACTTTCACTGTTGATCGATCGGATCGACCTGAATGCACAAGGCTTGAAGGATCTCGGCCATTTGTTGCGAAACTCCGATCCAAAAATGGCCGTGGTGGCAGGCAGCGTTCAGGATGGAAAACCGCTTCTGGCCGTATCGATCGGAAAGGAATTTTCCGCCTCCACAGGCGCTACCGCGAACGCGATCATCAAAGCGATCTCGGCAGAGATCAAAGGCGGCGGCGGCGGCCAGCCCGATTTTGCGACGGCCGGAGGAAAAGATCCTTCAGGCCTGGATCGGGCCTTGCAAAAGGCTGAAGCGGAATTGCAGAAATTGTGAGCAAAAGGAAAGGCCACCGATCGGTGGCCTTTCCTGCTCCAAAAGATCAAGAAACCCAATTACGCGAGAGAAGGAGAAGTGGCGGGCCGTGGTGTAAGGCGGCGTGCCGGAGGCGGCGCCTGCTTGCCATACACAGGACCCTGGTATTTCGTTTCGTCGCTGAGCGCGAGGTTGAGGATGTATAGACCGTTCAATGCGATCACCAGGATATGATCGAGCGTGCTGTGCTTGCCGAAGCTGTGGCACACCTCGATCCACACTTTCGGAATGAAATAGAGCTGCCCCCAGATCGGGATCAGCATCTTCCAGCCATCGCTGGCGGGCCGGCCCACGATCTTCAGGAAAACGATCACGTTCCATACCGGTACAAGTGCCGCATAGCCGGGTTGCCCCGCCTTTTCGTAAAGCCTCCATTGGGCCAGCGCGGCGATCACGGCGATGAAACCGAGGGCGTAATAGAACGCCATTCCCATGCTGTTGTAGAAGAAATCGTGCACTGCGATCAACTTGTCCATGGCTCCCAGGTTTTTTTGAGGTTTCGGACTATACTTACCGATGGTTCCATTAGGAAGACGCCGCTTTCCGGATGGGGTTGCCTCTTGAACGGACCATAATCGATGAACATTTCGATCTTCACATTTTGGTGCAGCGAACGGTCGTTCCTGGGAAGAAAAAGGAGATAACGATGTTATATTCCACGCACATGGTAGAAGCATTGCTGCTGTTGGGAGGCAACGAGGGCGATCCATTGGCCCTATTCTCTGAAGCTGAAGCTTTGATAGCCAGCCGGATCGGAAAGATCCAAAGCCGCAGCCGCGATCACTGGACCGAGCCATGGGGATTCGAGCACGACAGCCAGTTCCTCAACCGCGCACTGCTCATCACCACACACTTGGAACCCTTGGAGACCATGGAACAATGCCTGGGGATCGAAAAGCAGTTGGGCCGGGTTCGAGAACCTGGCGCGCCACCCGGACCGCGCCCGATCGACATCGACATACTATTGATCGAAGACCGGGTGATCGAACGATCGGGCCTGCAAGTCCCCCATCCACGGATGCACCTCCGTGAATTCGCCCTCTCCCCTGCGGTGGATATCGCTCCGCTCTGGACCCATCCGGTGATCGGCCGGACGCTGCTCTCCATTTTGAACAACCTTAGCCACAGCGGCAGGGATGCTTCGATGAAATAATGGCCTGGCTCGGGCCGTGCGGGGAACAACGCTATGCCCCACCCGGCGTGCGTTTCCATCTGATGCTCACGGCGGAATGTGGAGAACTGATCCATATGGCCTGTGAGTTGCTCGCACAGGCGTGCATTATACTTGCACCCTGATTCAGAAAACCAAGACGCTAATTCATGGAAAAGCGGCACCTCAAAGGCCCAGGCCTTGTCCTTACTGCAGCACTGATCCTCAGTGGTTGCGGCGGTTTGGGCAAGATGAACAAATATGCTGAGAACATCAAATACACCGTTGACCCCAATCCCCTGATCGTACAGGGTGATTCGGTCGCGATCAATATCAACGGAAATTTTCCGGGGAAATATTTCCACAGAAAGGCGATCGTGGAGTTGACCCCCACCTTGGTGTACACGGGAGGTGAGACCGCCGCCCGCACCGAATACTTCCAGGGAGACAAGGCTGCCGGTAATTATACGGTGGTACCGTACGAGAGCGGCAAGGCCTTCAACTATTCACACAAGGTGGCCTACACGCCCGCCATGGCCGAAAGCGAACTGATGGTGCGCATCGTTGGCCGCCAGGGTAATAAGGAAAAGGCCTTTGACGATATCAAGATCGCCGATGGTGTGATGACCACGCCTTTCCTGGTGCAATCCGATGATAAGGTGCTGATCGCCAAGGACCAGTTCGAGCGGATCACGAACCATACACAGGACGCGGTGATCCACTATCTGGTGAATTCCAGCGTAGTACGTCCCGGAGAATTGCGTGATCAGGACATCAAGGGAATGGCGGACTTCGTAAAAGGCTTCGCCAAGAAGGGGAACATCAATGTAAAGGGCGTGGCCATCGATGCGTGGGCAAGCCCTGAAGGTGAACTTACATTGAACGAGAACCTGGCACAGGATCGCGCGGAAAGCGCACAACGCTGGGCGAAGGGTGAATTCAACCGCGCGAAGTACGAAGATGCCAAGCAGGAAACCTTCTACCAGCTGAACCCACGAGGCGAGGATTGGGAAGGATTCAAGCGTGAAATGCAGCAGAGCGAGGTACCGGACAAGGATCTTGTACTTCGCGTACTTGAAATGTATCCGGATGTGACCAAGCGCGAAGCGGAGATCCGCAACATGGCGGCCACTTATAAGGAGATCGCCGACGAGATCCTACCGAAACTTCGCCGCAGCGAGATGAAGATGAACTATGAAGTGGTGGGCAAAACCGATGAGCAGATCACTGAAATGAGCAAGAACACCCCCGATTCTTTGAACGTGGAGGAATTGCTCTTCGCCGGAACGCTCACTACCGACCTGAACGAACAAATGCGGATCTATCGCGAAGCAGAGCGGATCTACCCGCAGGACTATCGCGGCGCCAACAACGTAGGCTATGTATTGATGATGCAGAACAAGGTCGATGAGGCGAAGACCCAGTTCGAAAAGGCCAACAGCATCAAGGACAATCCGGTGAGCACCAACAATCTCGGTGTAGTTGCCCGCTTGCAGGGTGATCGCAAGCGTGCCGCTGAACTGTACGGCAAGGCCATGGAAGCCGGCCCGGAAGTGAAGTACAACCTGGGCATCGTGAACATCCAGAACGGTGATTACGGTGCGGCGAACACCAACATGGCCGGCCAGAACACGTTCAATGCGGCTCTCGCCAAGATGCTCGGTGGCGATCCTGCCGGTGCACAGCGCATCCTGGAGGCCAGCCCGGAAAAAGACACCGCTCAGGGCCATTACCTGATGGCGATCATCGCGGCCCGCCAGAACAATGGAGATATGGTGCGTGATCATCTTGCCAAGGCTGTACAGCAGGATCCCAGCATGCGCGAGAAGGCCATGAAGGACCTCGAGTTCCGCGCCTTCAAGGACAATCTCGGCATCTGATCTAGAACCAACGAATGACAAAAGCCCCGCGATCGCGGGGCTTTTTCTTTTAGTTCACCTCGTGATCACTACCCGATCGATCCGATCCAGCGTAAAGCATTGCCTTCCCCTTCAATCTGCTAATTAATCCTCCGCGCGGTGATCGGAAAGGCTTGACCCGGACATATGCTGATCGATCCGGCCCATCGAATAACCACAAGGTGTCCAGTAAGATCATTCGCTTCGCTCTGAACCATTCGGTCAGGTCTCTTCCCGTCGATCTCCGAAAGGTTCGGCTTTGGTCCATACATTCATTAGCAAGCCGAAGACCGATCGGGCAGTCGTTACGGATAACGTGGAATGCCATGAACGGAAGTTGCCGGCAGCGCCGATCGCGTACGGATCGGGATGATCGTTAGAATACGATCTTTTGGCGGCGGATGCGTGCGCGGTACTTCTTCGAGCCGCTGCGGTACTTGTAGATCTTGTAATGGACGTTGGCCGTGAGGAACAGGTACGCATCCAGATCCTTGCTATCACCGCGCTGCTGGCCTGTCGCTGTGGCGTTGAGATAATATGGAATGCCTGACGGATCGGTGGTGAAAAGCAGGTTCAGGCTGGGATCCGCCAGGTAGGCGGCCACTTCACCATTCGCCTCTTCGATCGCTTCATTATCATAGTACACCCCGCTCACATCATCGATGTAATCGGTGAACGTTTTGGTGTACTGCAATTCCAGCCCAAGGCTCAGGTGCTTGCTGAAGGATTTTCGCACACCAACGCCCATCGGAATGCATAGTTCGATGTTGTTGTATTCCTCCGGTCCATTGGGAAGACCCTGGCCTTCTGTACCCAGCGGACGAAGATCGACCCACGCGTTGTTGAACTGGGCCTTCGGCTCGAAATAGAACACACCGATGCCGCCGAAGAAGTAGAAGCCCACCCGGCTGGATTTGGTCCCCTTCACACCACGCAGATCGTACACGTGGCCCAGTTCCTCACGGTACAAGTGCAATTCGTACCGGAGCGAGGCCTCCAGCACATCGGAACGGAAATGCAGATTCCTATTGTTGCGAAAGATCTCCTCGGTAAGGTTGTCATTCCCGGCGAGCACACCATAGGTAAGACCGAGCCGGAAGGATTGTTTGCGCCGGATGTAATAACGGTAGCCAAAACTGGCCGCCGGCCTGGTCTGGCTCATCTCCAGATCCCATACGAAAGGCGATCCTATCTGGTTGCGACCGCCCAGTTCACCCAGGAAGTTGGAGATGCCAAGGGCGATGTTCAGTTCGTTGCGATTGGTCTTCCAATAGCTGGATTGCCGGAAATACTGCGCGCTTAGCGGCATGGATGTGATCCAAAGCAGTATGGCGAGCGGTAGTATGCGCTTGATCTGCATGAGCAATGATCGGGGAGCGAATGCAGCCAAATATAGAGGGTTTCAATTTCCCGGCATAGTGGAAAGTAAGGCCGGTTCCTTCCAGAAGACAGCGCCCGGCTCCAATGGTTGCCTCGCAACCCGCATCAACATTGAAAAAGTCAATGCTCGCGTCCGGCGAACCACCAGAGCACGATCCCTGCGCAAACGGAAACGTTCAAGGAATGTTTGCTGCCGAACTGCGGGATCACGATGCACCGATCGGCGAATGTGACCACCTCCTCCGAAACCCCGGAAAGTTCGTTCCCGAGCACCAGGGCCAGCGGCCGATCGGTTTCCACCGGGTACTGTTGCATGGGCAGGGCGGCTTCGGTCTGCTCGATCGCGATCACCACATGGCCCTGCGCCCTCAATCCTTCGAGACAGCCGATCACCTTTCCGTGGTGTTGCCAGGGTACCGAAGCGGTGGCGCCCAATGCGGTCTTCTCGATCTCGCGGTGGGGCGGACAAGGCGTGAAGCCGCACAGATGGACCGCTTCAATGCCGAAGGAATCCGCCGAGCGGAAGATCGAACCCACATTGTGCCTGCTCCTGACATCATCGAGCACGACCACCACCTTTCTGCGAGACCGGTAGGCGTGCGGGGCCACCCGAACGAGCTCGGCCATGGTCAACTTGCGATCGTGGAGGGGCATGGGTGTTGGAAAAATGTGAAGAAGGGATGGAAGGGAAAAGGGAAAACTGCGGAAGGGAGCAATACCTTGGCGGTGGGGAAAAAGGTGCGGAAAGAGGCAAAATTAGGCGCACCGGAATGATGGCGAACGAGAAGCAGGCCACCACGCCGCTCATGCGGCAATACGAACGGATAAAAGGGCAGTATCCCGATGCGGTGCTGTTGTTCCGCGTGGGGGATTTCTATGAAACCTTCGGCGGGGATGCGATCACCGCTTCGCGTGTATTGGGGATCACGCTCACCCGGCGGAACAATGGTGGCAGCGACATCGAACTGGCCGGGTTCCCCCATCACTCCCTGGAGAACTACCTGCCGAAATTGGTGAGGGCGGGTTTCCGTGTGGCGATCTGCGATCAGCTGGAAGATCCCAAACTGGCCAAAAGCATCGTTGAGCGGGGCGTGACCGAAGTGGTCTCGCCCGGTGTCGCGTTCAGCGACCAGGTGGTGGACCACCGGACGAACAACTGGCTGGCGGCGATCTGCGAAGGCGGCGGCCGCTACGGTATGGCGCTGTTGGACGTTACCACGGGTGAATTCCAGATCGCCGAGGACGGCGCTGACCAGATCGGCCGGCTCTTCGATCAATTCGCACCCAGCGAACTGCTGCATCCACGGGGCAGCCGCGATCCCTTCATCCATTCATGCATCGGCAGGCAGCATGCACAGCTGCTGGAGGACTGGGCGTTCACCGATGATCTGGCCCGCGAACGGCTGCTTCGCCAATTCTCAACCCTTACCCTGAAAGGTTTCGGCATCGAGGAACTCAACCTTGGCCAGCGTGCGGCCGGGGCGATCCTCTTCTACCTGGGGGAGACACAGCACGACCGGCTCGCCCACATCGATCGTATCGGTCATTTGCAGCCGCTCACCCATGTGGCGCTGGATCGTTGCACGGTGCGCAACCTGGAACTGGTGCAGCCAGTGAATGAAGGTGCGCGCACCCTGCTGCAGTCCATGGACCGCTGTGTCACTCCCATGGGTTCCCGCCTGCTGAAACGCTGGCTGCTTTTCCCCCTGTTGGATCCAGAAGCGATCAGTGAACGGCACGATCGCGTACAGTTGCTTCTGGATACGCCCGATCTATGCGAACGGCTTGGCGATGAGCTCAAGAAGATCGCCGATCTCGAACGCCTGGCGGGCAAGGCAGCCACGGCACGGATCAACCCACGTGAACTCCTGCAGGTGCATTTCGCACTTCAGGCCTCGGAACGCGTTGCTTCATTGTGCCATGGTATGCCTGCTTTGAAAAGGGCCATCGAAGGGATCGATATCCCCTTGCAGTGTAGCCGGCGCATCGCCGAGGTGCTTGTTCCGGCGCCACCGGTGAACCTGGCCAAAGGTGGTGTGATCGCAGCAGGCATCCATGCCGAACTGGATGATCTGCGCCATGTTTCCACCCATGCCAAGGAACTCCTGCTCGAAGCGCAGGAAAGGGAGATGCAGCGCACGGGCATCACCTCCTTGAAAGTGGGTTTCAACAATGTGTTCGGCTATTACCTGGAGGTGCGGCATACGCACAAGGACAAAGTGCCGGCGGAATGGGTGCGCAAGCAGACGCTCGTGAACGCGGAGCGGTATATAACCGATGAACTCAAGGCGTTGGAGGAGCGCATCCTGGGCGCCGAGGAACGGATGCTCATCCTGGAGCAGCAGCTCTATGGTTCACTGGTCGAAGAGGTGATCGCCGTGATCGGCCAGGTGAAGGCAACGGCCGCAGCGATCGCAGCACTGGACGTGCTGCGAGCCTTCGCGATCAACGCCGGGCAACTGGGCTATTGCCGGCCAGAATTCACCGTAGAACGAGCATTGGATATCTGCGAGGGCCGTCACCCGGTGATAGAACAGCAATTGCCACCGGGCACTCCGTATGTAAGCAACGATGTGCTGCTCGATCCCGATGACCGCCAGATCGTGATGATCACCGGCCCGAACATGAGCGGGAAATCAGCCCTGTTACGGCAAACGGCGCTGATCGCGATCATGGCCCAGTGCGGCAGTTTCGTGCCGGCCCGGTCGGTGCGAATGGGGATCGTTGATCGCGTGTTCACGCGCGTGGGTGCATCGGACAATCTCTCCACGGGTGAGAGCACCTTCATGGTGGAGATGAACGAAACGGCCAGCATCCTGAACAACCTGGGCGATCGAAGCCTGGTGTTGCTGGACGAGATCGGACGTGGCACCAGTACGTACGACGGGATCTCGATCGCCTGGGCGATCGCGGAGTATTTGCACGATCATCCCGGGCGCCCAAAAACCCTTTTTGCAACACACTACCACGAACTCAACGAGATGTCGGCCAGCTTTTCACGCATCAGGAACGCGAATGTCGCGGTGCGTGAAGTGGATGGCAGGATCCTGTTCCTGCGAAAACTGGTGCCCGGTGGAAGCGATCGCAGTTTCGGGATCCACGTGGCAGAAATGGCAGGAATGCCGAAGCGCGTGATCTTGCGCGCGAAGAAAGTGCTGGCCCATCTGGAGGCAAGCCATTCAGGCGATCTGGGCGATGCGGTGGCGCCCAAGGTGCAAAAGGCGGCCATGGACAAGATCGGCCGTGATCTTCAGTTGAGCATTTTCCAGATGGACGATCCCGTACTGGAGCGGATGAAGGAGATGCTCGAGGAGATCGATATCGATACGCTAACGCCGGTGGAAGCGCTGCTTAAGTTGAGCGAAATAAAGCGGATCGGAGCGTTGCGGCAGGGGAAACTGAAGAAGGTGTGATCACCTCGAGCAAAGAAGTTCTTTCCACTTCGCAGGTTCGATCCACATTCCTATATTTGCAGCCCCAATGCGAGAGTAGCTCAGTTGGTAGAGCACGACCTTGCCAAGGTCGGGGT
>JAEYYE010000101.1 GCA_023430945.1 Bacteroidota bacterium | reverse complement strand
CCCGCGTGGTTCAGCGCTTCGAAGGCCATTCCCGCGGTCATCGCGCCATCGCCGATCACGGCAACGATGTGCCGGTCCTTCTCGCCCTTCAACTGGCTGCCCACCGCCATGCCGAGCGCCGCGCCGATGCTGGTGCTGCTGTGCCCCACGCCAAATGCATCGTACTCGCTTTCCGATCGCTTCGGGAATCCGCTCAGCCCTTTGTGGATCCGGTTGGTATGGAACACCTCGCGGCGCCCGGTGAGGATCTTGTGGCCATAGGCCTGGTGCCCCACATCCCACACGAGCTGATCGTACGGCGTGTTCAGTACATAGTGAAGGGCGACGGTAAGCTCCACCACGCCGAGGCTCGCGCCGAAGTGCCCGCCCTTCACGCTCACCACATCAATGATGAAATCGCGTAGTTCGTTGCAGACCTGCTGCAACTTTTCCTCGGGAAGTTCCCGCAGATCGGAAGGAAAGCGGATCCCCTCCAGGAGCGGATAGTTGGATGAGGGCTCGCTCATTTCGATCGCGTTGTAGGGATCAGCAAAGGTAAGGGCACATTTGTACGTTACTCAATTCCGATCCGCGGCCTTTATTGCCCTCTGGATCGAAAGTTCGTGATACCATTGATCGAATGGAATTCTTTGGGCGTGCCCCCGCATTTATTGATGATACAGCGGGCGGGCGCGCCCGCCGAAGCCTTGGCGAAGGCGGGGTCCGGCTATCCGCTGCAACTCCGCACTCGGTCGTTCCTCCCTCGCTTGCGGGGTTTCCGCTCCTATCCGTCACGCAACATCAGTTGCCTGTGCTCGCCGTCAACGCGAACTCTCCTACACGCAGATTGAAATTCCGGATCTTGCCACCTTTCGTTCGTTGCACATCCAGGCCGGCCTTTTCGCCACTGATCGCTTTCAAGCCTTTGTCCACCGCAGCCACCGCATCGGACCGGTCCAAAGGGCGGTTCTCTTCCGAAGGTGAATTGAGCACCTTTTCACGCACAGCGGAAGCGACCAGGGTACCGATCGAATTTCCACGTTCCTCCTGCAACTGCCTTTCCGCTGGCGGTTCCCGATCAAGTTCCACCGGAACTTCGGCTACTTCCACAGCGATCGGTCCAGCTTCCGGCCGCTCGAAGGCAGGCACCACTTTGCGTTGCTCTGCGAACTGCAACTTTTCCCGGTCGATCGGGGTTCCGATCGGTGCCGGCTTTTTCTTCGCACTTTCCGGTGAAATTCCCTTTGCTCGATCGGTGGATGGATCGGTCCTTTTCACAGCTGCATCAGCGGCCTCCGGTGCTATCTCTTCGATCGTTGCGGGAAGCTTTTCTTCCTTCCGATCGTTCGCCCCGATCGGATCGGAATGCGGGCTTGTTCCGGTATTCACTTGCTTCTGTTCGATCCGCCCGGTCGCATCCACGTTCACAAGTCGGTTCTCCATCGTTGGCCGAAGTGCCAGCCAGATCCAAAAAGAAAGTAGCAGCGCGATCGATGCGGCCGCAGCATACCGCATCACAGGCCGTGCCGCTCCGATCGAAAGGATACGGCCGCCTTTCTTCAGTTCCGACCTCCCCGGAAAGGTGATCCGATCCGCCATTATTCTGGTTCGGGACACCAGCGCCCATTCCTTCGGCGCCGAAGCATTTTGCGCCAGGAACGTATCGAGCGCTTTTGCCTGCTCACGCGTAAGATCACCTTCCAGCCGCGCGATCAGGTGATCCTGCAAGGTGAACTTCGTTACAAATCCTTGCGGCGGAAGCATCCGTTCCAATTCCTTCTTCGCAGCGAATTCCATCGCCTGCGGAACAAGTTTGGTCAATGCATAAAGCCGATCGGTCTTCGCGTACTCCGGATGCTCGTAAAGGAATTTCTCCAGAGCAAGCAATTGTTCCGGTGAGAGATCGCCCTCCAGCCGAGCGACCAGATGATCATCGATCGAAGCTTCCGTGACCTTGCCCTGCGGTGGCAAATTCCGCTTCAGCAGATCCTTGTTGAATGCAGGAAGATCCGTTGCGCCGATCGAAGGAAGATCATGGCCGATCGGTGCGATCCCCGGGTTCGCGGCCAGGAAAGCATCAAGCGCAGCTTCCTGTTCGGGTGAGAGGTTCCCCTCCAGCCGATCAAGCAGCCACGCCTCGTAGTTGGTATGATCTATCTGCTCGCTCAAAGCACGCTTTCCAATTGACCGATGTAATTCTTCAACGCCGTTCTGCCACGATAGATGTACACTTTCACCTGGCTTTCGCTCAAACCGGTGAGCTCTGCGATCTCCTCGTAACTGTATCCTTCAAGATCGCGCAGCAGCACCACGCTCCGTTGGGTGGCCGGCAAGGTTGCCAAACCTGCTTCGAGGACCTCCTTCAGATCGGGCTGTGACTGTCCCGTTGATCTCAGATCTTCGTGATGCTCTTCCATGCGCGTGCTCCTGCTTCCTTTCCTCACTTCATCCACCATGATATGGTGCGCCGTAGTGAACAGGTAGCTCTTCACTTTCGCGGCTTCCACCTGATCCACCTTCACCCATAATCGGGCGAAACTTTCCTGCACAACATCCTTCGCAACATCCGTATCACGCAAGTGTTTCAACGCAAAGCGATAGATGCCATCGGCATGCAGATCGACCGCGTGATTGTACTCTGCGAGTGTCACAACAAGGAGTGTCGCTGGTGGTAGGACGGGTGACCGAACCGAAAGTTACACGGCCTCCGGAAAATAGTTGCGCCTGCCGAACCCGGGCAGGCGCAACAGCGATCCTTGATCGGATCAGGGCTTTCGGAAAGCTGGTGTCGCTCCCCCGAACGAACCATAACCCTCCTCGGATCTTGAGCGTAATTCGCGTTTCCACTGGCGGCGGTTCTTGATCTTCTGGACGATCAACAACATTACCGGAACGAGGATCAGCGTAAGGAATGTGGCGAAGATCAATCCATAGATCACCGCCCAGCTGAGCGGACCCCAGAAGACCACGTTATCGCCACCCATGTGGATGTGTGGATCGAGCTCGCTGAAGAGCGTGAAGAAATTGAAGTTGAGCCCGATCGCGAGCGGAAGCAGACCCAGTACCGCTGTGACCGCAGTGAGCAAAACGGGGCGCAGACGTGTTCTTCCGGCGATCACCAATGCCTCGCGGCTGGCTTCGTTGGGAATGACCTGATCCTCGCTCAACCCTGCCTGGCGCTGAGCGCGCGCGAAAAGCAACCGCGCGAAGTCCATGAGAACGATCGCGTTGTTCACCACCACGCCGATCAGTGAAATGATCCCGAGCATGGTCATGAGGATCACGAAATCCATGCGGAAGACGACAAGGCCGAGGAAAACGCCGATCGTACTGAAGAGCACCGTGCTCATCACGATCATGGGGTAGCTGATGCTGTTGAACTGTGCCACGATGATCAGGAACACCACGAAGATCGCGACCAGGAACGCCATCATCAGGAAGCCCATATCCTTGGCCTGATCCTCCTGTTCACCGGTGAAACGCATCACGAAGTCCTCGCGACCTTCGAACCCGCCCGCCATTTCATCCTTGATCTGCTGCACCACTTCGTTGTTGTTGTACCCGGCGATCACGTTGGAGCTCACGGTCACCACCCGATCGAGGTCCTTTCGCTTGATCGCACTGAACGTGGTGCTGTATTCCGGTCTGGCGACCGCGCTGATCGGCACCTGACGGATCTGGC
>JAEYYE010000088.1 GCA_023430945.1 Bacteroidota bacterium | reverse complement strand
GGATAAGACGAACGGCTCTACCGAACCACGATGAAGCGGCCGTGGCTGGTGCGATCGCCTTCGATCCGCATGGTGTAAGTGCCGTTGGGAAGCGCTTCCACCGGAACGATCCACCGATCGGCGGCCCGTTGAGGCTCGATCGGCCAGATCCTTCCTGCGATATCGGTGATCTGGATCGAATTCACGCCTTCGAGCTGGAAGCCGATCGAATTTTGCGCGGGATTCGGATGAATGATCAATTCCCGATCGGAGCGTGACGGCACCGAGGTGATGATCTCATCTTCATCGTAATGGAATTCGATCAGCGTTGGAATGTCCGCAACTGTTGTGACGGAAAGCACCGGGCGGCCCATGCCGTTCGCGAGCCACTTGTACTCCACGGTCTCCGGTTCATCGAAACCGAACCCGATACCGAATTGATCCACATGGATCGAATCGTGCCGGTTGAGCACCGATCGCACGCGAAGCACTTCGAACGTATCTGCAGGAAGGATCAGGGTTCCCCAGCCATCGACTTCATTGTGCCGCCATTGTTGCTGATCGAAGAAGAACGTGCCGGGCACTTCCACATTCCACGCGCTGAAGGAAGAATCGGTGTCACCGAATTGCATCGGAAATTCATGGATCACATCCACCGGCTGGCGCCGCACGCTGGTGGGGATGCCATTCACCATTGCTCCAAAGCCCACGTTCCTGTAGCCTGAGGCATCATTCTTGAAATAGTCGAAAACATCTTCGATCGTAAGCAATTGGAAATCGAACGAAGCGCCTTCCATCGCGAAGCTGGCCTGGTGATCCGGATAAAGGATCCCATTGTTGAAGTAGAATTGATAGAGGATCGGCGTCGATCCAACGGAGACCGCCACGTTCACGCCGTCATCCATCGGCACCAGTGCGGACATGTCCCAAGTGACGCCAGCGCCGGTGGTCGCGAGATCGATATCCATGCTCTGTGTGGTCCGGAAGTGAAGCGAATCGCCCTCGGAAGGCATATCCGCCGGACCGATCGTGATCTGCGCCGGAAGCGCGGAAATAGTGAAGGAAAAGAGCAGGGTGGAAGTGATGCGCATGGTGGTGAAGATCAAGCCAAAACTAGTTGGGCGGAAGGGTACTGCGCAACATCGATCGGAAATGCGCGTAATGCCACAGCCGTAAATTTGTACCGATGCGGAAATTCCTTTTGATCGCGGCGATCTGCGCGGCCTTCGTTGCTCAGGCACAGGATCGCACGCAACAGCCGAACCTGGTGCAGTTCAGCGGCGTGGTGGTCACCGACAGTCTGCTGCCGGTCCCGTTCACGAATATCCTGGTGAAGAACACGTATCGCGGCACTATGAGCGATGTGTATGGTTATTTCAGTTTCGTGGCGCAGGAGGGCGATACGATCCTGTTCAGCGCCGTGGGGTTCCAGCGATCGCAGTACGTGATACCGGACAGTCTTACCGAGAGCAAGTATTCCATGATCCATGTGTTGAGCCGCGATACGGTGCAATTGAAGGAACTGGCGGTATATCCATGGCCGAGCAAGGAACAGTTCCGCGAAGCTTTCCTCAACCTGCGATTGCCCGATGACGATCACCAGCTCGCGTTGAAGAACATGTCGCCCGCCGAGATGCTTCAGCGCATGGAGAACCTGCCGCCCGATGCGTACCAAAGCTTTCAGTACCAGATGGCGCTCGACCATACGAAGCTTTATTATTCCGGTGGAACGCCAAGCATAAACCTGTTCAACCCGATCGCCTGGGCCCAGTTCATACAGGCCTGGCAGAACGGTGATTTCGGGCGATAGGATCTCCTTCAGGGTTCTCACCGATCGGTTGTTCATTATCCTTTTCCATGCGCTTGGATCGGCATGGGCGGCCATCTACTTTTCGGGCCCAAAGACCGAACATGAAAAGAACCTTTATCCTTGCATTTGCCGCATTGGCATTGAGTTTGGGAACTTCAGCCCAGTTGGTGAACGGGGGCTTCGAGAACTGGACCGGCCAGGTTCCGGACGGCTGGAGCGCCAACAACATCGAAGCACTCGGCGCCGTGGTCATCACCCAGACCAACGAAGCGCATGGCGGTGCTTTCGCGGTACGTGGTGAAGCGATCATTAATCCGCTCAATGCGAACGAACTCTATCCGCCGGTGCTGCAGAATCTCGGCCTGCCTGTTACCCAGGGGCCATCGCACCTTACCGGTTGGTACAAATTCTCGCCCACGGCGGGCACTTCAAGCTTACTCATAAGCATCACCGTGACCGATGCGGGCGGGCAGACCACCGGTTTCGGTTTCCAGCAGATCACCAATGCAGCTGCTTCGTACACGAGCTTCAGCATTCCGGTGGATTACACCAACGGAAGTGGTAACCCTTCAACCAACGTGGTCGTATCTGCCATTCTCGGGAACAATACAGGAACTGCCGGCGCAGGATCGACCTTCCATCTCGATGATCTTTCAATTTCAGGCGCAGTGGTGGGCATGGAAGAAATTGAACTTGGTTTTTCCACTGGGACATCCTTCCCGCAACCTGCATCGGAAAGCTCCACGATCGAACTGCGGATCGATACCGATCAACGGATGAAAGCCAGTGTTCACGATGTCACCGGCCGTGAAGTGGAGGTGCTCTTCGATCGGGAAATGTCCGCTGGCGAACACCGGATCACCTGGAAGCCTGCGGCCGCGCTCGCCGATGGCAAATACGTCGCACGTTTCGTGGGGGAGGATGGAACGATCCATGTGCCGATCATCCTGGTGCGCTGAAGCGATCGAAATATTACAGTGAAGAAGCTGGCCGGTAGGCCAGCTTCTTTTTTTTCACCGATCGATGGTTCGGTCGGGCGGAGCACCGATCGGGATCGGTGAGGTCGGTTCTATTCGATCGTGATATAGCTTTGCGTGAACACCAAAATCAGATCATGAGAACCAAACTACTCTTCACAGCAATTGCATTGGCAGGCTGCATGGCAGCGATGGCGCAGAGCAACCGTTTCTCCGCAGGTCTCGAACTCGCCATGCCGATGGGCGATTACGCCGATCAAGCCGGTTTCGGTTTCGGTGCTACACTTGGCTTTGAACTTCCTGTGGGCGACAAGCTCGGGGTGTTCGCCAATGCCGGTTACATCACCTTCGGCAAGAAGGAGCAGGATCTCATTTTCGTGAAGGTCTCGACCCAGCAGGCCATGATCCCGGCACAAGTAGGTCTGAAATATTACTTCAACGAGGCCCAGACCGGGTTCTATGCAATGGCGATGGTGGGGATCCATAGCGTTTCCTCCACAGCGAAATCATCTGTTACCTTCCTTGGCCAAACGATCGAAACAGAGAGCACGGCCAGTGATGTGTTCCTGAGCGCTGCGCCTGGCGTGGGCTACATCGTGGGTGAGAACATCGATCTTTCCCTGCGTTACCAATTGATCTTCGCTGAAACGACCACGGCCGATCCAACGACCGGGCTCACCGTTACGTCCAGCGCAACGAATTCCTATCTGGGCCTGCGTGCGGCCTATATGTTCGGCAGCCGCTGATCACCGATCGGATCACATTGAAAAGGATGGGCGATCGCTCATCCTTTTCTTTTTGGCATGAAGTTGGTCCTGCCGCCGCAGCGATCGCCTTTGCAGGTCGCTTACTAACTTGCCGCCATGCATTTGAACTTACGCCGCTCCATCATTCTGCCGCTGATCTGCCTGATCGTTCCTGCGCTTTCACATGCACAGGAAACCACGGAACCAGATGACAATAACCTGATCGAGAACGGAAGCTTCGAGGATTACACCGGTAAGCTGAAACGGCTCGGAGCGATCGAAATGGCCAACGGCTGGAAGACCGCCACGATCGAAAAGGCCGATCTGTTCACCGAACTGGTCCCTGCAGCGCCGGTGACCGCGCCGAAGAACGAACTTGGCGATCAGGCACCGCTTACCGGAAAGAACTACGCCGGCGTGCGCTGGTGGAGCTTCCAGAACAAGGAGCCGCGTACATATCTGCAGGCCAAGTTCAAGACCATGCTGAAAAAAGGCCAGAAGTATTGCGTGAAGTATTACGTGAGCCTCGCCGATCTGAGCAAGTACTCCACCAATGAACTGGGCGCATACATCAGCAAAGTGGTGGTGAACAAGGATGATGCGAACAGCCTTACCTATTCGCCGCAGGTACCGCACCTGCGCAACACGATCTATAGCGACATGCACGGCTGGCAGGGCGTGTGCGGTGTTTACGAAGCCACCGGCGGCGAGCAATACCTGCTGATCGGGAACTTCGCGCCGAACGAGAAAACCACAGTGGAGAACCGCACCAAGCCGAAAGGAGAGGATCGCGGGCAGCTTCCGCATGCGTACTACTACATCGATGATGTGAGCGTAACGCCGGTGAAGCTCGCCAGCGAATGCACCTGCGAGCAGATCGAGAAGGCTGAAAGTGAATTGATCTTCAGCCGCAAAGGCGTGATGAACCCGAGCTTGAAACCGATCGAGCGGATCGACCAGCAGGTGTTCTATTTCAAGCGTTTCAAGAAGGACATCGCTACTTCCATGGAACCGTGGATCAGTGAAATGGCCGAGTTGATGAAGACCGAAACAGCGGTGAAAGTGAAACTGATCGGCCACATCGATGCCACCGAAAAGGAACGTGCGCGCATGAAGCCCGAGATGGAAAAGCTTGGCGAGGATCGCGCAAAGGCCGTGAAGGAAGCGCTGGTGGAGCACGGTATCGAAGCGGCGCGGATCACGGTCGGTAACTCCGGCAGCGATAAGCCGGTGGACCAATCCGGGACCGAAGTTGGCATGAGCAAGAACCGCCGTGTGGAGGTTGAATTGATGAAGTAGGATCATACCGATCCTTGAAGTGGCGCATCGGCCGATCGGGCCGGGGCGCCTCTTCTCTTCTACCTTCGCCCGCAACTCACCGCGAATGCGAAAAGGCGATCCGAAGATCATACGTGGCTGGACCATGTACGATTGGGCCAATTCCGTCTATTCGCTCACGATCACTTCCGCCGTTTTCCCGATCTTCTATGTCGCGATCACCAGCGACAACGGTCACGATCTGATCCAGGATCGGTACGGCATTCCAGCTGGATCGCTCTATTCGTACGCACTTTCCGCAGGATTCCTTCTCGTGGCGTTGATCGCACCATTGCTCAGCGGGATCGCCGATCACAGCGGTAACAAAAAGGGTTTCCTTAAATTCTTCTGTTACCTCGGTGCGGCCAGTTGCGCCGGACTTTTCTTCTTCGGCATCGATCACATCTGGATCGGTCTTGCGCTCGTGATGCTTGCATGTGCCGGTTTCAGCGGAAGTCTTGTTTTCTACGATGCCTTTCTTCCGGAGATCGCGGAGCGCAAGGATCACGACCGGATCAGCGCGCGCGGTTACACCATGGGCTACATCGGCAGCGTGATCCTTCTGATCATCAACTTGCTCATGGTGATGAAGCCCGATCTTTTCGGCATTCCCGATCGGGATGGATTGCCGGCACGGATCACTTTCATTACGGTCGGGATCTGGTGGGCAGGCTTCGCGCAATTCGCCTTCCGCGTACTTCCCGATCGCACTGTAAGCCGAAAGAGTGAAGAAAAAAGCATTTTCCTCAGCGGTTACAAGGAACTGCGGAAGGTGTGGATGGAACTGAAGCGATCCGATCGGTTGAAGCGATACCTGCTCGCGTTCTTCATGCTGAATATGGGGATCCAGACGGTGATGTACCTCGCAGTGAGCTACGCGAAAATGGAGGTGAAGGACATCGATGCGAATGGAACGATCGTACCGATCGGCGATGCCAGCCTGATCACCAGCATCCTGATCATCCAGCTTGTCGCTGCGATCGGCGCGTTCCTGTTCGTGAGGCTTAGCGCGCGCTTCGGAAACGTCCGCGCACTCATGATCGGTTGCGCGATCTGGATCGGGCTCTGCTTCGCCGCGTACATGATCCAATGGGCCACGGAATTCTATCTGCTGGCCGCAGGCGTTGGCCTGGTGATGGGCGGAAGCCAGGCCCTTTCACGAAGCACGTATTCGAAATTCCTTCCCGAGACCATCGATCACGCGAGCTACTTCTCGTTCTACGATGTGAGCTACTACCTCGGAACGGTTTTGGGCACGCTCGCGTACGGGCTCGTATATCAGCTTACCGGCGATCTGCGCAACAC
>JAEYYE010000068.1 GCA_023430945.1 Bacteroidota bacterium | reverse complement strand
CGATAAGATCGTTGTGGGCTTGAACAAGGACAAGAGCGATGTGCAGGTGAAGGTGACCAAAGGCAAGAAAAAAACGGCGAAAGCCGATGGTGAAAAAGATCAGCCTTCGGAAGGTTGATCGGAAGTGCAGTCCGACAGAAGAAGCCCTGGTGTAGAGCCGGGGCTTTTTCGTTCACGACAAATGCGTTTGAACCGCGACGACGCAACGACGCGACGATAACGCGACGTCTTCAACTCATGTATTTACGTTGCGTAGCCGTCGCGTCGATGCGCCGTCGCGGTTAACCTTCTTTACGCCTTTGCGGTTTGTGCTTTGCCGTACGTGGACCAAAGTGCTTGGTTCACATTACGATCAACCGCAAGCTTTGAGAAGCTTTTCCGGTAACGCAACGGATCGAATAGATCCCGCTCTTCAGGTCTGCGATCGGAAGATCGAAACGATCCGGACCCACACGGCAATTGCCTTCATATATAGTACCGATCAATTTACCCGTAAGATCAAAGAGCTGCAGCTGGATGTGTTGGAGTTCTTCCAAGTCTACTTCGACCTGGGCATATTCCGTTGCTGGATTTGGAGCCACGTTCATCCAGGCATCTCTTTCCACCTGTTCTGGCATTCCCACAGGTGATCCATTTATGTTGATGTCATCAAGGTAGAATGAATTTCCACCATCACCTTGAAATTGGAACTTCACCCGGAAGTCTTCCTGCAGATAACTGAACGGGATATCGGTGATCTCGGTGTAAGCCCATTGCGTTGGCTGCGGTATGAATGGATCTACGACGATGCCCCCGGTATTTAAGTCGGCGTTTCCATATAATTCCTGCAGCAAGAACCAATTCGTGCCACAATTCTGGCTGATATAGACCAACAGCTTGTCATTATTGCCAGCATCTCTTTGTGCGAACGCATAACGGTAAGCGATCCGGGTCGAACTTTCACCGCTCAGGTCGATCGGCGGTGAGATCAGTTCAGCCCACTCCCCCATCATTCCGGCACCATTCTGCACAACAAGGCTTTTCGATCCACTGAAGGCGGCAACATTGGTGACCTGAAATCCGGTTGATACCAAATGATCGATCACTGTCCAATCCAGATCGGACAATGGATCAGCCGATTCAAATCCTTCTTCGATCGGAACAGCCATTCCAGGAAGTGGCGAAACCTTCACCACAGCCTGCTCGGTGGTTGACAACTGCGTTGTTCCGTCGCTTACCGTCAATGTGACGTCATATGTGCCGGGTTGTTCATAGATCCCTGTAACAATGCTATCCGTTGAAGTATTCGGTGTTCCGCCGGGAAATTGCCAAATGCGCTGTGCCACCGGCCCGGAACTGAGATCGGTGAACACTACGTTTCCACCTCGGCAGATACTTTGGATCGCCGGTGAAAATTCTACCGAGCACAACACCGGTTCTTCGAAAACACCTGTCGCGACAAGATTTTCCGCCGTCCACAATTGATCGCGTTGGGCAATGCTGGAATTCAACGTTTCAAGCATTCGCGCTTTCTGTCCCTCGGTGAACATTTTCTGGCAGTACGAGGCCTCCATGAAGTTCTCCACATTGTCCAACGGACTTCCGCACGTGGCTGCATCAAGATCACACTGATCATGGCCGATCGTATTCGGCGTATCAGCGATCCCATCATCCTGATCGCAATTTGTTGGCGATCCTACAGGTCCCGTTCCCCAGGTATTCAGGAGACCGAGCCACGTCCCTACAGCCCTTGTGAGCGTTCTATTGATCGGAGAATTGGATCCGGTGCCAATGCTACCGAGATAGGTGTTTCTTATCACGATCCCGTCTTGGGCCGGATCCAGATCGGCGCTCG
The DNA here is from genome assembly GCA_023430945.1 of Bacteroidota bacterium. Taxonomy (GTDB): domain Bacteria; phylum Bacteroidota; class Bacteroidia; order Flavobacteriales_F; family PHOS-HE28; genus PHOS-HE28. Next base: position 14,714 of record JAEYYE010000068.1, on the reverse strand, counting down.
CAGGTGAGGTCGCCACCGCAGCAAGAACGGTATCGATAGACGCTGTCACCCATACATTCAAATACTTGTCCGGCGGCCATTGGACCAGACCTCTTGTTACTTCATTCCCCAAATAGGTGGAAGCACTTCTGGCGCGTGTGACCCCATTTGTACAGTTGCCCTCGGGATCGCGCCGCGCCAGCCGAAATTCGATCCCTACGTCAGCCACCAGATCGATGAACTCAGGACGCACTGTTGTCCAATCCGGGTTCTCTCGGTTGAAGTCCTCGTTCAAGATCCGCAACGCATCAGCGATCTGCGCATTGCTGATGTTCTCATTGTCATCCATATGGATGATGTGAAAAACAACCGGGATCACGATCGCGTCGCGATCATTCCCACCGGCAACCAGATCCAGGCTGAGGAAAAGGCCAAGGATAAAGGTCGATCCGATCTGTTTAATTGATCCCATGAAATTGAATATGGGTTTGAAAGTACAGGATGATGAGATCGATCACCGATCGGAGATCGAAAAAGATAGAGATCTATTACTATTCAGCAGCTGGCGGCGCGGAGCCGGAGAACGTTGATGAAATGCAATTGAACCGCGACGACGCAAACGAAGCGACGATAACGCGACGTCTTCAACCCATGTATTTGCGTTGCTTGGCCGTCGCGTCGTTGCGTCGTCGCGGTTATCTTCCTTTGCGCCCTTCGCGCCTTTGCGGACTACTCGCGTCGCGACCCTTCACTCGCTTTCCGATCACATGATCCAGCAAGAAAGCTTCCGGATCCATCACCGGGATCTTCGAGAAATGAAAGTCGCTCTTATCGTACGTGACAATGAATCCGCATTTCGATCCAAGGGCAGAGAAATACTCGAACCCATCTTCCAGATCTTCGATCCGCTTTTCATTGATCGCATTCCGGCAGCATTGATCATCCACCGTGGTGATCCCAAGTTTCTGCATGAGAAGTGCGATCTTCTTCTTCGCCAGTCTATTCCCGTTCTTCTTCGCGGTGAAGTACGCAGCGATCGCAATGCAGAGCGGCGAAGTGAAGACCTTGAAACGCCGATCATCGGCAAGACTTAGAACTCGTGCGCACGCCGTGAACTTCGGATACTCGTTGCAAAGCACGGCTACGAGGACGTTCGCATCCAGGAAGATCCGCGTCATTTCCGATCGGAACGGCGGCTTTCCAGAAAATCCTTCTTCACGCTCTTGCTGTTCTTGCGCACGTACTGCACCTCCCCTTCGCTGAGCATGTTCACCCAATCGGAAACGGGAAGTTCATCAAGACTCCGGTAATTCTTGCTTACAGCCTTGCTCAAAAGGAACTCCATCAAACGGGAAACGCTGATGTTGTTCTGTGCCGCGAACTCCTTGGCTTTGGAGATGACCTCCTGATCGAAGCTGAGAGTGATCTTGGCATCCATGGCACCTGTTTATACGACAAAGATACTCATTCAATACGTAAAAATACATCCCTCATGAATGATCATTTGGAAGGAACAAGATCCACGGACCGATCGGTCGTCATCTGATCGTCTCATCATCCGATCATCTGATCGACTACCGCTTCATTCCCTGCATCGCCTGCATCTGGCGCATCATGTTCTGCATCTTGGTCTTGTCGCCCATCAGCTTCATCATTTTGCGCGTTTCTTCGAATTGCTTCAGGAGCTTGTTCACTTCAGCGACATCCTTTCCGCTCCCTTTCGCGATCCGCTGGCGGCGTGATCCGTTTATGATCGATGGATCGCGTCGCTCCGCGGGCGTCATGCTGCCGATGATCGATTCGATCCCTTTGAAAGCATCATCGGGAATATCAAGGTCCTTGATCGCTTTACCCACGCCGGGGATCATTCCGATCAGGTCCTTCATGTTCCCCATTTTCTTGATCTGCTGGATCTGCCCGAGGAAATCATCGAAACCGAACTGATCCTTCGCGATCTTCTTCTGCAATTCACGCGCTTCCTTCTCATCGAATTGCATTTGCGCGCGCTCCACGAGCGAGATCACGTCGCCCATGCCCAGGATCCGGCCTGCCATCCGATCGGGATGGAACTCGTCCAGCGCCTCCATCTTCTCGCCGGTGCCGATGAACTTGATCGGCTTGTCCACCACGCTGCGGATCGAGAGCGCTGCACCACCGCGCGCATCACCATCCAGTTTGGTGAGCACCACGCCATCGATGTTCAGTTTTTCGTTGAACGCCTTCGCCGTGTTCACCGCATCCTGGCCGGTCATGGAATCCACCACGAAAAGCGTTTCCTGCGGCTGGATCGCTTTTTTGATCCGCGCGATCTCGTCCATCATCTGCTCATCGATCGCCAAACGTCCGGCGGTATCCACGATCACCAGGTTGAGGCCCTTCCCTTTCGCATGTGCGATCCCGTTCTGCGCGATCTTCACCGGATCCTTGTTCTCGCGCTCGCTGTAGACTTCGATCTCCAGTTGTTTTCCCAGCGTTTCCAGCTGGTCGATCGCCGCAGGGCGGTACACGTCGGCTGCGATCAACAAGGGCTTCCGGCCTTTTTTCTTCAGGTGGTTCGCGAGCTTTCCGCTGAAGGTGGTCTTACCCGATCCCTGCAATCCGCTCATCAGGATCACGGTGGGATTCCCGGTGAGGTTGATCGTTTCGATCTTCCCTCCCATCAAAGCTGCAAGCTCGTCGTGCGCGATCTTGATCAGCAATTGTCCCGGACTAACTGCGGTGAGCACGTTCTGGCCGATCGCCTTCTGCTTCACCCGATCGGTGAAATCCTTCGCTGTCTTGAAGTTCACGTCGGCATCAAGGAGCGCGCGGCGTACTTCCTTCATCGTTTCGGCCACGTTGATCTCCGTGATCTGGCCCTGGCCCTTCAGTACCTTGAAAGCTCTTTCAAGCTTGTCGCTCAAATTCTCGAACATGCTGTGGATCGCGCTTTGGAGCGCGGGCTGCAAAGTTAACGAGCGCGTATTCGCTTTGCAGGGCGTGTCCCCTCAATTGCTTCATGTCAGCGGGCTTCGCCCCGCCGAAGCTTCAGCGAAGGCGGGGCCGGGTGCTGCGCTGTAGCCGGCTTGCCCTGTCCTGCGGCTGTGGCGCTGCGGTGGCTTCCGGTGGTCGCCTCCTCGCTGCACACATCCGCAGGGCCAGTTCTACGCCGGGCTGCCGCTTCGCCCCCTCACGCAGCTTCCGTCTGCAGCATTGCCAATGTTCACCTGCTTGTTCCCACTTTTTGTCGATCGGTCCATGATGCCTTCAACCTTTTCCAAAACCCCGCGTAAAAATGTGCAGCGCTCATGTCACATCACATGCAGAACCATCTCGGAAAGTTACTCCTGGTGACCCTGTTCACCTGGATCGGTCTTTCGCAGGTTTCGGCACAGTGTGATGGCACTGTGCCCAATCTGGTGGCGGATCTTTCGAGTTCACCAACGGCCACATACATCAGTCCTCCGGTGGTACGTAACGGTTACTGTTGCGGTGTTTCCGGGAACGATCGCTGCCTGCGGTTCGAGATCACCCTTCATCCGAACGCGCAGGGTATCAATTTCGAGGTCTGTGCCGGTGCGGTACCGGGTGGATCGATGTTCTATCAGATCAACTGTGGCCCCCCCCAGGCAGTTGGTACTCCGATCTGCCTCAATGGCACTGGTCCACACATCCTCACTTTCTGTAAACCGGGGAATAACGACAACCAATACTGCATCTCTTCTCTTCCCGATCCATCGGCCGGGCCGTCCATCTCGGTGAGTGAAGGGTGCATCGGAACACTTACTTCCAGCGGATTCGCGCCGGGAACTGTGCAATGGTCCAGCATTTATCCAGGCGCGCCAGGCCAGTACAACAATTACTTATCATGTCCCACATGCATGAATACCTCGGTCACCGGGCAGGCAGGATATCCCGCTTATGTGGATTACCAGGTCTGCGGACTTGCCCTGAGCCCTTGCAGCAATGTTTCATTCTGTGATACCGTACGGGTGAATTTCTACTCCACACTTGCCGTATCCATCATGCCCACCACACCTACGGTATGTTTCGGATCGGCTGGCACCACGATCACGGCTGTCGGCAGTGGGGGCCTTCCCCCGTATTCCTACACATGGAACAACGGTGCGACCACCGCAGGGATCTTTGTCGGCCCGGGCACCTACACGGTGTCGATGTCCGATGCGACCAACTGTCCGCCTACCACAGCCTCGGTAACGGTCACTCAATTCCTGCAGCCCATACAAGCTTTCGCCGGGTCGGATATCCTTGTGTGCGGCACAGCTGGACCTGTACAGCTCGCAGGATCGGTGACCGGGGTCACCACCGGGATCTGGAGCGGCGGTGCGGGCCAGTACCAGCCGAGCAATACGGCGTTGAACGCGACCTATGTGCCCACGCAGAACGAGATCAATGCGGGTTTCGTGGACCTAATGCTTTCCACCACGAACAACGGGACTTGTCCGGGGGCACTGGATATCGTAAGGATCACCTTCGATCCAGGAATTCTGAATGCCAGCGTTACCGTCACCAACGCTACTTGCAACGGAACCTCGAACGGTTCGGCGACCTTCTCTCCTGCCCTGCCGGGCACCACTTTCAGTTGGACGCCATCCGGACAAACGGGTGCGACCGCCACAGGGCTTGGTGCTGGCAACTATTCCGTAACGGCCACCAATGCAGCAGGTTGTTCGCTTACCCTGCCGGTAACGATCGGCCAGCCTGCCGCGTTGGCGATCGCCTCGATCGATGTGGTGAACGAAACATGTGCCGGCTCGGGTAACGGATCCGTCACGGTGAATATCACCGGCGGCACCGCGCCTTACACGTACATATGGAACGTGCCAGGGACCGGGAACTCCATAACTGGTACCACAGGTGTCTATACGGTAGGCGTAACGGACACGAATGGTTGTGCGGCCGTGCAGGGAAGCGGCACCATTCAGGCCGATGCGCAACCCAATGCTGCCAATGCCGGGGCCGATCTGGTGGGTTGCAATGGCGCCGCCATTCCGCTCCAGGGGACGGTTACGAACGCCACGGGCGGAACTTGGAGCGGTGGGAATGGTTCCTTCACCGGTAACGGACTGAACGTTCAATATCAACCCACGAACGCCGAGATCCTCAATGGATCGGTGGTGCTTACGCTCACCACGACAGGGAACACGAATTGTGCGGCGGCGGCCGACCAGGTAACGGTGCTTCTCTCGAACTCCTCCGTCAACGCTTCGCTCACCTCCACGGATGTTTCCTGCAACGGCGGATCGAACGGTACGGCGACCTTCTCACCTGTTCAACCGGGAATGCAATTCGCATGGCAGGGCCTGCCCGGCCAGACGAATGCAGTGGCCACAGGGCTTTCCGCCGGGAATGTGGTGCTCACGATGACCGATGTCCTTGGATGCAGTTATGAATACAATACCACCATCGATCAACCGGAAGCGTTGCAGGTGGCTTCGATCACAGCCACGAACGAGAGTTGCGCGGGTACAGGCGATGGATCGGTAAGCGTACAGGTGATCGGCGGGACCGCGCCATACTCCTATGCATGGAACGTTCCCGGCAACACATCGGTGATCAATGGTACCACCGGTGAGTATACCGTGATGATCACCGATGCGATGGGTTGTGCGCCGATCCAGGCGAATGCTTCGATCGCTGCGAATGGTCAACCCAATATCGCCAATGCAGGTGCGGACTTCTCCGCGTGCATGGACGGATCCCCTGTTCAACTTTCCGGATCGGTGGTGAACGCCACTGGCGGAACCTGGAGCGGCGGCAGCGGCCAGTTCACGGGCAACGGACTGAATGCTCAATACACACCAACGCTGGCCGAGATCCAGGCGGGCAGCGTGGTGCTCACGCTCACCACGATCGGAAATACTTCATGCCCCCCTGCCAGCGATCAGGTGACACTTTCCCTCTCGAACCTGTTCCTCAACGCTGATCTGATCGCGACCAACGTGAATTGCGCAGGCGGGTCGAACGGCACGCTCCTGTTCACTCCTTCCGTGCCCGGATCTTCGTATCACTGGCCTGCATTCCCAACACAGACGGGGCCTTTGGTGACAGGAGTTGGAGCCGGACAATATTCAGTTGAAGTGACCGATCAATACGGCTGTTCCGAAACCTTCAGCGCCACCATCATGCAGCCCAACGCCCTTGTCGTGAACGCCACGAACACGATCGATGCGAGTTGCTTCGGCTTCAGTGATGGCGCGGCTTCGGTGATGATATCGGGAGGCGTGCCTCCATACACGTATCAATGGAGTTCCGGCGGTAATGCCGCATCGATCGCCGACAGGCCGGCGGGCATCCATACTGTTTCGATCGTGGATGCGAACGGATGTTCCATGCAGGTGCCATTGCAGATCGGCCAGCCGGTACCTTTGACCTTCTCTGCCTACGTGCCCGATACGGTCTGCGTGAATGTTCCCGTGGCGATGAATGCCGTGGTGAACGGCGGTAGCGCACCGTACTCCGTACAATGGATCGGGATCGGCAGTGGCCCCTCGATCACCCATTCCTTCGATGAGTCACAAACCGTGCAGGTGAGCGTTACCGATGCCAACGACTGTCCTTCGCAGATGGCCGAGCTCCCGGTTTACGTGCTCGATCTTGCCGCAGCATCGCTGGAGACCTACGGCGACACGATCGTTTGTCCGGGTGGCTACACTTATGTTGGCGCCACATTGGAAAATTATCCCGGCACGTACCAGATGGTGTGGCCGGCTTCCGGAAATACGGGTGGCGGCCCCTTCATGCAACCGATCACTTCGAACATGAACCTGAATGTGATCGTGACGGATCAATGTGCGAATACGCTTACCGGAACAGTACAGCTTCGTTTGGAAACCCCGCCCACGATCGTACTTCCGGCAATGCTCGGGCGCGGTTGCGCACCGCTTACCGTACAAATGCCCGATGATCTTACCGATGATCCGGTGACCTATGCGTGGAATTTCGGCAATGGCTCGACCTCCGATCAGCAGGCTCCGACCGTGGTGTTCAATACACCTGGATCGTACAACGTTTCGCTCACGGTAACAACACCGATCGGATGCACCGCTTCCGCGGAAACGACAAGCCAGGTGATCGTGCTCGCACCCCCCCAGATCTCGATCGAGGCCGATCCATGGATCACGGACATCGATCACAACGAGATCGACTTCACCGCGCAGAGCATCAGTTCGCTCAACTTTTACGCATGGTCATTCGGCGATGGTGCCGGTACCAACGCGATCAACCCTACGCACACCTATGCCGAGCCCGGATCGTACCACGTCATGCTCACCGTGCAGGACCTGAACGGCTGCACCAACACCGCTGAAGGCCTGGTGCAGATCAACCCGGTATACGATATCGTTGTGCCGAACATCTTCACTCCCGATCTGGGCGGCGGAAGTTCGGGTGAATACCATCCGCTCGATCTGAGCAACGATGTGTTCTATCCGTTCATTCGCTTCGTTGATGATTTCCGCATGCGCATCTTCAATCGCTGGGGCGAATTGATCTTCGAGAGCAACGATCTGAAGCGCGGATGGGATGGTTATTACCGCGACCAGCTAAGCCCGCAGGACGTGTACGTGTACCAGCTCTGGGTGCGTTTCATCGACGGGGTCGAGAAGAACGAGATCGGCGATGTTACGCTGATGCGTTGATCAGAGCCGGTCGTTGGCAAGGTTCGCCAGCGGGCTCCGTTCCCCTTTCTCAAGCGTGATGTGCGCGAACAATGGATCGCCTTTCGCCTTGTCGATCAGGTAGCTCAATCCGTTGCTTTCCGTATCGAGGAAAGGCGTATCGATCTGGTGCACATCGCCGGTGAAAACGATCTTCGTTCCTTCGCCCGCGCGGCTGATGATCGTTTTGATCTCAAGCGGCGTAAGGTTCTGCGCTTCATCAACGATGAAGAAGATGTTGCTGAGGCTTCTTCCACGGATATAAGCGAGCGGCGCGATCGCGATCTTCTCGTTCTCGAGCATCTCATCGATCCGTTTCGGTGTTGGATCATGCTTTTCGAACTGGCCTTTTATCAGCTTCAGGTTGTCCCAGATCGGCTGCATGTAGGGATCGAGCTTGCTCTGGATATCGCCGGGCAGGAAACCGATGTCCTTGTTGCTGAGCGGAACCACCGGCCTCGTCACATAGATCTGCCGGTATTCGCGGCGTTGCTCAAGCGCACACGCCAGTGCCAGCAGGGTCTTTCCCGTTCCGGCCGCACCCTGCAGCGTCACCAGCTTGATCTCCGGATCGAGCATGGCGCTCATCGCCAGGGCCTGTTCCGCGTTCTTCGGCCCGATGCCGAAAATGCTGTGCTTCTCTACTCGATCCACAGTCCCTTTCCGCGGATCGAACTTCGCGAGGATGCTTTTCTTCTTATGCTTCAGTATGAAGAAATGATTGCCGGAAGGCCGTTTCAAACCGAGCTCATCCACATCCACGCTGCCTTCCGCGAAGATCCGATCGATCACTTCCTCATCGAAATCATTCACCACGGTGCGGCCGGTGTAGAGGTGTTCACCGATGTTGCGCACCTTTCCGGTGAGGTAATCCTCCGAGATGATATTGAGGCTTTTCGCCTTTAGCCGCAGCGCGATATCCTTCGTTACCAGCACCACTTTCCGATCCTTGTTCTGCCGCTGCAAAGTGAGCGTAGCGTTCAGGATCTGGTGATCGTTCTTGGCATCGTCGAAGATCTTGGTGGCATCAACACCGTTCAGATCGTGGCGGGCGACCACTTTGAGGCTGCCGCGCGTTGGCCCGTTCAGCGGGATCCAATCGGTGAGCAGATCGCTCTTGGCGATGTTATCGAGGCGGCGTATGAATTCGCGCGCTTCGTAGTTTATGGTGTCGTTGCCTTTTTTGAACGTGTCGAGTTCCTCAAGTACTTGTATGGGGATGGCCACATCGTGCTCCTGGAAGCTTTCAATGGCCGAATGGTCGTATAGGATCACTGAAGTGTCCAACACGAAGATCTTGCGGTCTTTCTTCTTCATCCTATCAATGAACGTGTGTTCTCAAATGTATCCGAACGAAAAGCGTACCCATGGTGTGCGTTGCGCGCACTTATCCACGATCGATCGTGTTCGTGATGGGAGAGTGAAAAGCGAAGCGGGAACCACCTGTACCGGCGATCCCCGCTCCCGATCGATCATGCCTTGGCACGATCGAAAGCCGTAATTCCTTTTATCAAGGCCCGGTTCCGATCACTTGCGCGATCGGGCCGAGTTGTTCCTTCCATGGCCGCTGCACGAACTGGCATGCTGCCGAAGGGCCTGTGCGCTGAAACCTCTTACCAGGCCGGGCACGCAGTTACGCGACCCCACGAACAGGTGCACCTTCACCATTTTCAGAACTGTTGGATCCGTGATCCAGCCTCAAGGAACGTTTGGTCGATCGAAAGTATAATCATTTTCGATCGGCTTCCATTTTTTTCAGGAATTTATTTCTGAACGATCCATCAACAGGAAATCCACGATCGGAAATTCTTCATATTCCTTCCGTGAACACGCAGGAACACGCTATTCCCGATCACTTCACCAGTTCACCCATCACCTCCTTCACCTTCGCCCCGATCATGGCCGGGCTATCCACCACATGGATCCCGCAGTCGCGCATCACTTTCTTCTTGGCGGCGGCGCTCTCATCGGCTCCGCTCACGATAGCTCCCGCATGGCCCATGGTGCGGCCTTTCGGCGCAGTTTCCCCGGCGATGAAGCCTACCACGGGCTTTTTGCAGTTCTCCTTTATCCAGTGTGCTGCGCGGATCTCCAGGTCGCCACCGATCTCTCCGATCATCACGATCGCTTCGGTCTCCGCATCGTTCACGAACAGCTTGATGGCTTCCAGCGTTGTGGTGCCGATGATCGGATCCCCCCCGATCCCGATCGCCGTGGTGATGCCCATGCCGGCCTTCACCACCTGATCGGCGGCTTCATAGGTGAGCGTTCCGCTTTTGCTCACGATGCCCACCTTGCCTTTCTTGAAGACGAAGCCCGGCATGATGCCCACCTTGCATTCATCGGCCGTGATCACGCCGGGGCAGTTCGGACCGATCAGCGTGCAATCCTTGCCACGCAGGTATTCGCGCGCGGTCACCATATCCTTCACGGGAATGCCTTCGGTGATGCACACGATCACTTTGATGCCTGCTTCGGCGGCTTCCATGATCGCATCTGAAGCGAATGCCGGTGGCACGAAGATGATGCTCACATCCGCGCCGGTCTGCTTCACCGCATCGCTCACTGTTTCGAAGACCGGCCGGTCCAGATGGGTCTGCCCGCCTTTGCCGGGTGTTACGCCGCCGACCACATTGGTGCCGTACTCGATCATCTGGCTGGCGTGGAATGTTCCTTCACTGCCGGTGAAACCCTGCACCAGCACCTTGCTCTTCTTGTTTACGAGTACGCTCATTACGAATGAAGTGATCTTTTTACCGGGCCGCTAATGTAGCTACTCCGCACTGCTTCCCGTGCTTCCGGGCCCGCCGGGTGAGCGGATCACATCGCGATGGGCAAGTACGAGCCAGAGCGTACCGCCCATCATGATGGCCCCACCGATGTAGGGTGAAGTGAAATGCCAGCCGTAGAGCGCGCCACCCATCGTTGGGCCCGCCACGCGCGCCAGCGACATGAAGCTCTGGTTCATGCCCAGCACCTGGCCCTGCTCATGTTCACCCGAATGGCGGCTCAGCAGGCTGGTGATACTGGGCATGAGGCAACCGTTCGCAAGGGCAAGGATCGCGAGCGGAACGCATGCAAGTGGAACGAAATCTTCCAATGGCACCAACGGGATCGTACCCAACCCACAACCCATGAGTATGCAGCCGTAGATGATCAGTTTCTGTTCACCGAATCTGCGCGAAAGCGGGCCGATCAATGTGCCCTGTACGATCGCCGAACTGAAACCCATGAACGCGAACATGTAGCCGATCTGCGCCTCCGAGAGACCGTAATGTTCCTCCCACAGCAGCGCCACGGTGATCTGCATCATGCTGAATGCGGTGATATACGTGAAGCTCGTGAGGAACAGGTCGCGCAGGTTCACCCGCTGCAAGGCACGGATCGTTTGCGTAACTGGCCGCAGGTTGATCCTGGCTCCGGGATCCTTTTGATTGATGCTCTCCGGCAGGAAAAGCAACACCAGCACCAGGTTGATCAGGCTCAGGATCATGGCCACGTAACCCACCCATTCCATGCCGTGATGTTCCTTCACGAAACCACCGATCGGTGGGCCGAAGATGAAGCCGAGCCCGAAGGCCGCACCGATCAGGCCGAGCGACTTCGCCCGCTGATCCACGGGGGTGACATCGGTGATGTAGGCTTGGGATGCAGCGATGTTGGCCGATCCGATCCCCGCCAGCATGCGCGCGAGAAAGAGAAGGAAAAGTGTTTTGGCGAACGCGAGCATGAGGAACGCGCCTGCCGTGATCAGCACCGTCCACGCGATCACCGGCCTTCTTCCCACGCGATCGCTCACTGTCCCCCAGAACGGTGAGAAGATGAAATTCATCAATGCATACACGGCCATCACAAGTCCAACCTCGAAGGCCGATGCACCCAGTTCCACCGCATAGGTGGGAAGTATGGGGATCACCAGCCCGAAGCCGAGCAGATCGATGAACACGGTAAGGAAAAGAATGGCCAGGCGGGATCGCACGCAGGATCAGTTGGAAATGGCGCCTTTATCGGCGGAGATCAATGGGCGTGCCGCGAGCTGGGAACCACCACGCACATAAGGGCGGATGATCAGGCGGATCGTGTTCTTCCAACTCAAATATTTCCACGCCCAGTTGAAGAGGACCAGCATGCGATTGCGGAAACCGACCAGCTGCAACACATGTACCACCATCCACAGGATCCACGCGAGCACCCCGCCGAAACTGTATTTGCCCATGTCCACCACGGCACGGCCCCGGCCGATCGTGGCCATGCTTCCCTTGTTCCTGTATTTGAAAGGGCCGATCTTCCGATCCTTCGTACGAGCGATCAACAGATCGGCCAGGTATTTCGCCTGCTGGATCGCCACGGTGGCCACCTGCGGATGCCCTTTTGGCCATTCGGGATCGCCGATCACCTGGGCGACATCACCAAGGACATAGATGTCCTTATGTCCCTGCATTTCGCAATTGCGATCCACGCGGTAGCGTGAGCTGCGCGGATCGAGCGCATCATCGATCCCGGCAATGGACGCGCCCTTCACCCCTGCTGCCCAGATCACCGTGGTGGTGCGCATTTCCGATCCATCGTTGAGCATCAACTTGTCCTGCGTGTAGTTCTCCACCCGCTTCTTCAACATCACCTCCACCCCGAGTTCGGTGAGGTACTTCAGCGCTTTGGTGCTCGCCTTTTCGCTGAAATGTTGAAGCACCCGGTCGTTGCTGTCGATCAGCACGATCCGCATCAATTCACTTTCCACCTCACGGTATTCCTGCTTCAGGACCGTGCGCTTGATCTCGGCCAGCGAACCTGCCAGTTCCACGCCCGTTGGGCCGCCCCCGACCACCACGAAGTTCAACACCTTGCGCTGATCGGATTCATCGTGCAGGTGCACTGCGGCTTCGAATTCCTGCAGGAAATCACTGCGGATATCCAGGGCCTGGCCGATCGTTTTCAATTGCATCGCATTGCTGGCGATCTTATCGTTGCCGAAGAAATTGGTAACGCTGCCCATGGCAAGTACCAGGATGTCGTACTGGAAAGTACCGTGCGTGGTAAGCACCTCTTTCCGATCGGGATCTATCGCGTTCACACGCGCCATGCGGAAGGCCACGTTCGGCATGGGCCCCACCGACCTGCGAAAGGGATGGCCGATGCTGTCGGCAGTAAGGCTGGCGGTCGCCACCTGGTAGAGAAGCGGCTGGAAGCAATGGTGGTTCTGCCGATCGATCAGCATCACCTTGTAAGGTTTGCCGGCCAGCCTGCGTACCAGGTTGAATCCGGCGAAACCGCCGCCCACTATGATCACCGTGGGATATGGAAGATCATCATATTCCAGCTTGGCCTTACTTGGCATGGGTACAAAGTTATTCCCATGCGATCGGGTGCCGACTGTTGCTGGGCATATCGAACTCGACTACGGCACGTTCGGCTTCCGCTTCTGAGCGATCCACGTGATCAAAATGGGTGCAATGAAGATCAGGATCGTCAGGATCGAAACGATCAGATCGAATTCATGGCTCTTCATCATTATTGTGAACCAGTGTTCCGGCCAGAAATGTTCCACAACCGAGATCGTGAGTTTTATTCCGAGGATCGCCAGTACGATGAATGCGGCCGTCTCCAGGTATGGGTATTTGTTCATCAACCGCACGAAACCTTGCGCTACGAAACGCATGGCCAGTATGCCGATGAACACGCCGGTCCAGATCAGAATGATGTTATCGGTATAGGCCACGGCCGCGAAAACATTGTCAATGGAGAAAGCAAGGTCCATGATCTCCACCAAAAAGATCGTTGCCCAGAAGGGACCTACGAGGAATGCGGCCCGGCGGTAGAACCAATTGCTCTTCTTCTCGATCAGGTCATCTTCCTTGGTTACCGTTCGTTTTCCTTTCCACCAATTGTAGAAGAGCATGATCAAGTAAATGCCACCGAGCGGCTTGAGCCACCAGATCTTCACGAGCCAGGTTGCGAACAGCAGGCACAAGCCGCGGAAGACATACGCACCGATGATCCCGTACTTGAGGGCTTTGTTGCGCTGGTGCGCGGGCAGGTCCATCACCATGGTCGCCAGAACGGCGGCATTGTCCACCGAAAGCAGGCTTTCTATGAGGATGAGGTTGCCTACGATCAACAATGCCGCGATCGGATCGGCCGCGATCGCATCGAAGTACTGTTCCATGTATTCTGCCCGCAGCTGCCGATCGGGCTTTTGGATGAGGTATCACCGATCGGGCCACAAAAGTATGGTCCGTACGATCGGCGAAGGAGATCGATGATCGAACCGGATGACAGGAAAAAGCCTCCAGCGTGAACTGAAGGCTTGATCATTTGTCGGGGTGGTAGGATTCGAACCTACGACCCCCTGCTCCCAAAGCAGGTACGCTAACCGGACTGCGCTACACCCCGAACTGGTGTTCCTTCCTTTCGGAAGAGGCGCAAATGTATGTGGTTTGATGATACGTTCCAGAGATCGCAGGGATTTCTTCGATCCTGATGCCTCACCGGTACTTGAACCAAGCCGCCATGAACGGGTTGTACGGCACGTAGATCGGTTTTCCCGAATCGGAGCTGTGATCGCGGATGTAGACCAGCTCCCGATCGATCAAGGCCTGCAATGCGCTCACCATCGCCGCCGACGAAGGCAGATCATGCTTCTTCATGAACGCCGATCCAGTGGGCGTATCCACCTCACCTTCCCTGCTGATTGCTGCGAAAAGATCCCACTGGTTCTTCGTGAGGGCGCTGCGCAAAGTGGCCATGATCGCATCCTGTTCGCGCACGATGCCGAGCATGATCTGAACGATCACATTCCGATCGAGCAAGCCGGACGTTGCGAAAAGCCGGTTATACAGAACCTGCACGTAGTAGGTATGGCCGTGACATAGATCATAGCTGAACAGAGCATCCTCCAACTTCAATTGCCGCTTGTGCCGCTTGAAGATCGACTGCGCGAATTTCGCGTAGACTTCCCGATCGATCCGTTTCAGTTCCAGTTGATCGGCGCTGCCATAGAACGGCTTCTTCGCATCGTTGAAAAGGTCCATCAGCATGTGGCGCTGACTGCCTGAGAAGATGCAGCGCACCTTGTTACTG
>JAEYYE010000020.1 GCA_023430945.1 Bacteroidota bacterium | reverse complement strand
CTTGTACTGAACGCCCTCCGAAACAAGCTCATCCACCGGGTCTGTGCTGTGATCAAACGCGGTACCCCTTATGAGTTACGAACACCACTTGCAAATGTCATAGAATGATCCCTTGCGCGCTTGTCCTGAGCGAAGCCGAAGGGCTGACGCATGGGAGGAGGATCACGCCCAGAACATGACCACCATCGTACCCCGCCTTCCATCCTTCCGCAATGCAGCACCGGACCATCATAGAACCCTTCCGCATCAAGAGCGTGGAGCCGATCCGGCTTACCACCGGGGAGGAGCGCTAAAGGTTGAAGGCTGAAGATTGAAGTTCGAGGTCGACGCGCTCAACTTTCCACTGGTTTCACATCCGATCGCCTGATCCAGCGCGGCAGTACGAGCATACCTACGAAGAGATACAGGTAATAGCTGAGCAGCCGCCAGATCACAGCGATCGCGGCGATGTAACCGACCGCCGGCAACAGATCGCGGAAGAACCCCGCGAAGGCCACTTCGGCCACACCACTGCCACCCGGAGTGGGGCTGATCAGCAGGATCACCCACATCATAAGCTGCCGCGCATACAACAGCAAGTGATCCTGCACATCGAAGAACGCGGCGGCGATGAAGTTGATCACCAGGAAACGTGATGCCCAGGAAAAGATGGTGGCGCCGAAGGCCTTCGACCAGAAGCCGATCGATTTATCGCGCAGCTCTGCCGATGTGATAACGATATCATCTCCCACTTTGATCACCATGGGCCGCCAGCGGTTCAGGAGCCGGAATTTGAAGATGTTGAGCAATACGTATTTGAATGCGCGTGGACGGAAGAAGATGCTGTAGAAGATCAATATCGTAACGAGGAAGATCAGGCTGTAACCGATCCAGAAGATCGACCTGATCGGCAGGCCCCAGAACGCATTGTCCAATTCCTCTGGGAAAAGATCCGCCGATCCCACGGCAAGGAATACGATCGGCACCATCAATACATAGAACAGCTCGTCCATCAATGCTGTAACAAGAACGATGGAGGTGGCCCGGCCCAGCGGGACACCTTCGCGGTTGATGATGAACATGGCAACTCCCGATCCGCCGACCACGCTGGGAGTGATCGATGAGGCGAACTCCCAAAGCATGGTCACATCGAAGGATTGGCGCCAGTTCAAGCGGCCATCGGAGAGCACGCGTATCCGGTAGATGTAGCCCAGATCGCGGAACGCGGTACTGATCACGGCCATGATCATCCACATCGTACTGTACCAGGTCCAATCGATCGATCGCAGGATCTCAGTGGCCGTCATCAACTTATAATCGCCATTGCCATCTTCAGCGATGCGGAATTGCTCGGGATCCTCGAGGTTCGGTATCCTGGATGGCCCGGATCCGATCCATTCATATTCACCCGTGCCGGCCGGGACCGATTCAAAGCGCACCTTGCTGAGGTCGCGCCAGAGAAGCCAGCCAGCAGCGATCAATCCCAGAAGGATCGGAACGAGAACACGGCGCATGCGGAAATTCGATCGGAATTCCTTCTCATTTTCCGCGGCAGCTTCGCTTTCCACCATTCTAGCTTTGGGAACTGGTTTAGCGGGGCCAAGATACCCGTTGATCGAATTGCTGGTATATGCCTCAACGAACCCTGGCCCATCTCGCGCTTTTCGTGGTGAACCTGATCTACGGGATCAATTACGTGGTGGCGAAAGGGCTGATGCCTGAAGTGATCCAGCCGGGTGCGTTCATCGTGCTGCGTGTTGCGGGCGCCGTGGTGCTGTTCTGGTGCCTGCGCTTATTCCTTCCGGAAAAAGTGGCCATGGGCGACATGAAACGGTTGCTGCTCTGTGCTCTTTTTGGTGTGGCGCTGAACCAATTGATGTTCTTCGAAGGATTGATGCGCACTTCACCGCTCAATTCAAGCATCATCATGGTGGCCACGCCGATCCTGGTGCTCGTGATGTCCGGCCTGTTGATCGGGGAGCGGATCACTTGGCTGAAAGTGGCCGGTGTGCTCCTCGGCGCCGCCGGCGCGATCTCCTTGGTGCTTCTCAAACCTGCCGGTGCAGGCAACGGAAGTTCGATGCTGGGCGATCTCTTCATCCTGATCAACGCGATCAGCTATGCCATATTCCTGGTGATCGTGAAACCGCTCATGGCCCGCTACAGCGCAGTGACCGTAATGGCGTGGTGTTTCCTTTTCGGACTGGTGCTAGTGGTCCCTTTCGGCATCGGCGATCTTCTAGCGATGGATCCCGCTTCGCTCACGGGCCCCGTGATCACCGCGATCGGTTTCGTTGTGGTGATGGTCACCTTCGTCGCTTACCTGCTCAATACCTGGGCGCTGCGGATCGTACAACCAAGCCTGGTGGGCATGTATGTCTACGTGCAACCGCTCATGGCGATCACGGTCACCTGGCTGTTCATGCGCATCGGTCCGGCAAGGCTCGGCATACCGGGCAATTACGACAATGCGATCGGCCTGCCCCAGGTTTTGTGCGCCCTGGCGATCTTCACCGGCGTTTATCTTGTAGGCCGCAGATCCACGCCGGCCGCCGATCGATAGCACGCATACCTTTACCGCCCACGATGTTGAGATCCATGACAGGCTTCGGCCGCGCAGAAGGTGTGGTGAAGGAAAGGAAGGTGGTGGCCGAGATCCGATCGCTCAACAGCAAAGGGCTCGATCTGCTGGTGAAGCTGCCCGGGCCTTACAAGGAGAAGGAAGTGGAGATAAGGCAGCTGATCGGTGAAAAGGCCGTGCGCGGCAAGATCGAGGTCTACATCTCACTGGACGGGCACCACGCGGCGAAGAAGGCCACGATCGACAAGGAACTGGTGCGCAGTTACCACAAGGAACTTTCAACCCTTGTGAAGGAAGTGGATCCGGCCAGCACCATGGACGTGCTTGCACACGTGTTGCGTATGCCCGATGTGATGGTGGTGGAGAATGAAAGCGCCGATGAGCAGGAATGGAACGCTGTGATGGGGCTGGTCGATCGGGCTTTCGTCAATTACGATTCTTTCCGCGCGAGCGAGGGAGAACGTCTTGCGAAGGATCTGCGTTTGCGCGTTGATCGGATCGGAGCATTGCTCGGGCAGATCGAGGAACTGGACCTCGGCCGCACCGATCGTACGCGCGACAGGCTGAAAGCGAAGCTCGCCGAATTGGAGGTGAACGTTGATGCCGATCGGTTCGAACAGGAGTTGGTCTACTATCTCGAGAAGCTCGACATCAACGAAGAGAAGGTGCGGCTCCGATCGCATTGCACCTATTTCATAGAAACGATGTACGGGGAGGGCCAGCAGGGCCGCAAGCTCAGTTTCATCGGCCAGGAAATGGGCCGCGAGATAAATACACTTGGATCGAAGGCGAACGACGCATCGATCCAGCGGCTGGTGGTGATGATGAAGGATGAACTTGAAAAAGTGAAGGAGCAGGTGCTCAACGTGCTGTGATGAACGGAGGCCGCTGCATCATTTTTTCAGCACCCTCCGGGGCCGGCAAGACCACCATCGTACGCGACCTGCTCGGCCGCGATCTGGGCCTGCGCTTCTCTGTTAGCGCCGCCACCCGCCGGCAACGGGAACATGAGGTGAACGGACGCGACTACCATTTCATGACCGAGGAAGAGTTCAAGGGCTTGATCCAGACCGGCGCCTTCGTGGAATGGGAAGAAGTGTATCCCGGCCATTTCTATGGAACGCTGAAGAGCGAGATCCAGCGGATCTGGCAGGAAGGATTCCACCCGATCTTCGATGTGGATGTGGTGGGCGGCCTGGATCTGAAGGCCGCCTTCGGCAAAAAAGCGCTCTCCATATTCGTGGCGCCACCTTCCATGGAAGTTCTTGAGGCGCGGTTGCGCGACCGGGGGACCGAAACAGTGGAGAACCTTGAGCTCCGGCTACAGAAGGCCGCCCATGAGATCGGTTATGCCGACCTGTTCGATGTGATCATCCTGAACGA
>JAEYYE010000398.1 GCA_023430945.1 Bacteroidota bacterium | reverse complement strand
GGCCATGATCTGCAAGTAGAGCGCGAGTGGCGAAGTTACGGGCTGGGGTGTGAGTCGGAAGTCTTTAGTCGGAAGTCAGAAGTCAATGCCGCTCACTCTCAGCCTCGTTGTCGAACTTCCGACTTATGACTTCCGACTTATGACTTCCGACTTATGACTTTCAACTGGCGCCTTAACGGGCTGTCCGCTGTAGCCATCTCGTTACGGCCAACGCATGTGGGTGCTGCGGTGGCTTCCTTGCGCCGTCGCTGAAGCTTTGGCGGCACGCGACCGGTCGCCTCCTCGTCCGCAGTACTGCGGACCGCACATGCGTAGGCCTTCACTTCACCGGGCTGCCGCTCCCATCCCGGGCGGAGATCCCCGGTTGATCGAATGTGTCCATGTAACTTTACCTACCACCTTCGATCGCCATGAACATAGCCAAACTTAAACTCGATCTGATACAATGTATCCTTTCGATCAATGATGAGCAGGCATTGGTGCGCGTATTGAAATTCATGAATGAATCGTTGCCGTCTGAACGTTCCTCCGTCAGTGAAGGTGCTGTGGCCTATGGGATGACAGAGCAAGAGCTCGCCGAACTACAAGAGATCGAACGACAACAGATCAATGGCGAAGATGAATACATCCCTATGGATGAAGCAATTCGAATGGCCCGCGAAGCTTTGAAATGAACTATAGGCTGAGCGTTCGCAAGAAGGCCGTTCTGGAATTCACAGCTGTCGCGATCTGGTACGACAAACGCAGGGCCGGTCTGGGCTTACGATTTCTTGAGCATCTGCAACGGACATTCACAGCGATCCGATCAAATCCCATGGGATACCATCTGCAGAAAGGAGACTTTAGACATGCCTATCTGGAAACGTTTCCTTACAGGATAACTTTCAAAGTGAAGGGATCGGATGTTTTCGTTTATCAGATCCGGCACACCAGCCAAAGACCCAGCAAGCGTTTCGGGCCGTAGTGCTTGCGTGAGGGGGCGCAGCGGCAGCCCGGTGCAGGACCAGCCTTACGGGCACGTGCAGCGAGGAGGCGACCGAAGGAAGCCACCGGAGCGCCGTGACCGTAGGCTGGGACCAGCCGGCTATAGCGGAGAACCCGGCCCGCCGGAGGCTTTTGCGCAGGCGGGACACGCCCAAACTATTCCTCCATTCATCACGACTGGGATCCATCCGCCAGATCATTTTACCGATCGGAATTTCGATCGATGAAAGGACCTCTCTTTCGTTTTCTTTGTATGAAGATCAAACCACCACACCGATGAACACCCTTGAACGTACGGCCCACGAGATCGACCACCGCATTCTTGGCGATGACATGCAATGTGTGGAGATCACGCTCGATCCGCAGGAGACGGTGATCGCCGAGCCTGGATCGATGATGATGATGGACGATGGCGTGCAGATGGCGACGATCTTCGGCGATGGATCGGGCCAGGAGCAGGGTTTCCTGGGCAAGATGCTGAGCGCCGGCAAGCGTGTGCTCACGGGCGAGAACCTGTTCATGACCGCCTATACCAACATGACCACCGGCCGCCGTACGGTGTGGTTCGCGGCGAACTATCCGGGCAAGATCCTGGCGATGGACCTGAAGAAATTCAACGGGCGGTTGATCTGCCAGAAGGATTCCTTCCTCTGCGCCGCGAAGGGAGTTTCGGTGAGCCTGGCATTCCGCAAGAAGATCGGTGCGGGGCTTTTCGGCGGCGAAGGTTTCATCATGCAGAAGTTGGAAGGCGATGGTATGGCCTATGTTCACGCCGGGGGTACGCTGGTGGAACGCGATCTGGCGCCCGGCGAATTGCTGAAGGTGGATACCGGTTGCTTGATGGGCATGACAGCCGAAGTGGATTACGACATCCAGTTCGTTGGCGGGATCAAGAATACGTTGTTCGGTGGTGAGGGCGTTTTCTTCGCCACGCTGCGCGGACCTGGCAAGGTGTGGATCCAGAGCCTGCCCTTCAGCCGCCTGGCGGACAACATCGTTCGTTCCGCACCCAGCGAAGGTGGCAAGCGGCGTGAGGAAGGCAGCTTGCTCGGCGGGATCGGGAATTTGCTGGACGGCCGCGATCGGATCTAGCGATCGATCCGCTGCCAACCACCTCCGCTCCGCGGCGGTCCATTCCGCGGTTTGTCCATGCCTTGCAACAGGCCCTGCACCACGGACATGATCACGCTGAAGAGAAGCGCCCACCAAAATCCGTCGACCGTGAAGGAGGGCACGATGCGCGCAGCAAGAAGCACCAGCGCCGCATTGATCACCAGGATGAAGAGCCCGAGCGTCAGCACGGTGACAGGAAGCGTGAGCAACAACAGCAGTGGTTTCACGAAGGTGTTGAGTAGTCCAAGCACCACGGCGACAAGGAGGCCGGTGACCAGATCTTTCGCCTCCACACCGGGTAACAGCAGATCGGCCACGAGCACGGCGATGGTGGAAACGATCAGTCGCAGGATCAGGTTCATCTCGGATCGGTGCGGACAAAACTAGCGAGAAGTGAAACGGCGGCACCGATCGGCGCCGCCTTCACATTCATTCCAAGATCGCTTTATTGCTTCACCAATTTCCGCGATGTGGCCTTGCCATTGCGGCCGATCACCAGGAAGTAATTCCCGCTGGCCCTGTCGCTCAGATCGAGCGTGCGCTCGTATCTACCCTTGAAACCTGTGATCTTCTCCTGGTATACGCGCTCGCCGGAAGCATCGTGCACATCAACCGTCAGATCGCCTTTCTCAGCCACATCGAACTGGATGCGGTAGAAGCCGTTGCTGGGATTCGGGAAGATGCGCAGATCGCCGAGATCGAGTTCGTTGTCCAGGCCTTTCACACCTTTTTGTTCCAATAGCTTCTTCTCTTCATCGGTGAGCTTGCGGCTTTCGATCGTGATGCGCGTTTCGCTGCTCAGATCGGCACCAAGATCTTCGCGAAGCTTATCCATCTCTTCACGCAATTTGTCCATCTCCATGCGCAGATCGGAGCGCTCCTGCTCGCTCAGGCCATGCATGTCGAAGTTGAAGGATCCGGCATCGGGCATGGCGAAGTTGAACGACATCTCGCGTTCGCCGAGTGTACCGGAAAGCTCCTGCGGCACTCCACTCCTTTCGATCGAGAGGGTGATCGGATCCCCTGGATCCATGCTTCCGATCTTCTTGGACAGTGCCGCGAAGTCCGCGATCTTTTCGCCGTTCACCGCCTGGATCACATCACCTGCCTGCAGGCCCATTTCCTCCGCGACCGATCCTTCTTCGATGCTTCCGATCACGGCACCTTCGCCTTCGCCTGGAGTAACACCAAGGAACGCGCGCGGTTCCCCGAAATGCCGCATATGTTCTTCCGCTGGGCCATGCTCGCGACCTGGATCACCGAACGCATAAGCATACGATCTTCCCTCGCGTTCGGCGAGTTCAACGTTCACGTTCTCCTTCTTCTTTCCACGATGGTAGGTGATCTTCACCTTATCTCCAGCCTGCTTCGATCGAATCGTTTCCGATAATTCCTTCGGATCATCGATCTCTTCGCCATCCACCGCGGTGATCACATCCCCTTCCTGCAGCCCCGCATCGCTCGCTGGAGAATCCTCGATCACGCGCAGGATGAGCACGCCGCTTTCCACCGGAAGTTCCCGGGTTTTCGCCAGTTCGGGATCCACTTCCCCGGTGTTCACCCCGAGCCATGGATAAGGCCCTTTTACCGCGGTTCCCGGAGCCGGTGGAATGCCCGGCACGCCCGGCACCGGTGCCATGCGCATGCGTACATGGCGATCGCCCTCATCATCGTCGTTCCCGAAACGGCGGATATCGATCACCACATTCTCATCATCGCCGTTCACAACGAAATGATCCATCACATCGAGTTCCTTCAATGCGCTTTCGATCTCTTCTTCGCTCGCATTGTCCAGATCGATCTTTTTGGTGGAAGTGTTGCCGTTCTCCGTGGTGGTGATCTCGATCGTGACCTTTCGATCGTTCGCTTCACTTTGCGATCTGGCACGCTGTGGAAGTGTTACCACAACCGCGAAAAGAGGCAGGAGCAATAGTCTGCGTTCCATGGCATGAAGGCTTGGTGATCCCGAATTTATCACCACCGATCCCGCATGATCGGCGGATCGCTTGAAGAAGTGTTAATTATGGGATGGGACGTTCCATCACGAATGCAGTACGGATCAACCTGCGTTGAACCGATCCATGTTACGCCGATCGCGCTTCGTGGGCCTGCCCGAGCCGGGTTCGCGATCCTGTGCTTTCACCATTCCGGCAAGCTGCAGTTTTTCAAGATCTTCGAAGGAAGTGATCTCCTGGATCAGACCCGGCACCAGTTTGGCGCCAACGCGTGAAGCAGGTATCTCCAGCACGTTCCAGCTGCGCCAGACGGGCGGTTCGCGCAAGGAGAATAGATCGCCCGGCTTCACTTCGGCCGATGGCTTCACCTCACGACCGTTCAATTTCACCTGGCCGCGGCGCATGGCATCGGTGGCGATGCTGCGCGTCTTATAGAGCCTTACGCACCAAAGGAACTTATCCAGCCGCATCGATCGGGATCTGCTCTTCCTCCGAAACCACGGGATCGGGCTCGTGCCGAGCCTTGCGGATCTCGTTCCAATAGCGATGATGCATCCTGCGCGCCAACGCCAGAAGATCATCGGCCGCGATCCGTTGGTTGTGCAACTGGATCGGCCGTTTCTCTTCGAAGATGCGGCCCTGCTCATCTATCGTGTAAACGCCGGCGTACGCGGGAATGCGGATGTTAGCCCGCGATCGGTAGACCTGGCACGGCATCGCGAAGCAGAAATAATTCGGTCGCCTGCATTGCATCGCCCCGGCCCTTTGGCGGAAATGCTCACGCTCCTCGTTCGGCGT
Source organism: Bacteroidota bacterium (assembly GCA_023430945.1). GTDB lineage: Bacteria > Bacteroidota > Bacteroidia > Flavobacteriales_F > PHOS-HE28 > PHOS-HE28. The sequence continues at coordinate 5,562 of JAEYYE010000398.1, read as the reverse complement.
GAACGCGATCCCTTCGGGCTTCACCATGAAGGATCCGTTCATCAACATTCCCTGGCCGTGCTTGGGCTTGCGCAGATCGTTCTTCAGATCGCCGATCGAACATTTGATCTCGATCTCACACACATGCCCTTCCGGGGTAACGGTGAGCAGATCGCTCTCCCACGCGTACAACATGGCGTTCGGCGTGATCCACTCATGGCGCAGTCCGGCAGCGAACAATTGCATGTGCCACGCGATATCGGCAGCGGTGAATTTCATGGATCTGCAATGTTACCAACGGCGTGTGGTGGATGCTTCGTGTGATGATAACTTCACATGAAAATAGAACGATGCGGGCCCTGTCGATCATCCTCGTGATCGCGTTCGGAGCGATCGGGTGCAGCAAAGAGGATCGGAATTGCTTCGATCCGAATTTGGTGCATAATGGGCCATGCACCATGGATTGCCCGGGCTTTGAAGGATGTGACGGAAAGACCTATTGCAATGCCTGTGAGGCGGCGCGCGCAGGCATCGGCCCCAAACGCGATTGAAGTTGTTCAGCCATGTAAGCTTCGGCTGAACTTTCCTTCCATGGACCGCGAGGAGGATCCAGATCATCATCGATCGGCATTCCAACCCTCGCACCCGATCGGAATGTGACACATCGGTCCATGGGTCATGATCGGCGGATCCGCGATCTACTTTCACTTCTCACCAATACTCCCGGTAATGATGACCATGCGTGAGATCATTGCGATCGGATCGATCCCGATCATGCTGCCCGCTGCATCACAATCGCTTCAATGGGCCGGCTCCATCTCCGGCTCCCAGCAGGAGATCGCTTTCGCCACCACGGTGGATGGGCTGGGAAATACGATCACCACCGGCAGCTTCACCCTTACTGTGGATCTCGATCCCGGACCCGGCACTTTCAATTTAACCAATACCGGCAGTTCGGATGTGTTCATCCAGAAGCTGGATGCTGATGGGAATTTCCTCTGGGGCGCATCGATCGGTTCCAGCGGCGCCGATCAGGGACTTGGGGTGGATACCGATGATCTGAACAACATCGTGATCACCGGAAAGATCAGCGGTACCGTGGATCTCGATCCCACCGCAGGCACGCACACCGTGATCTCCAACAACAACACTTTCGATGTGTTCGTGATCAAGCTCGGTCCAGCGGGCAATTTTCTCTGGGGGCGTTTGTTCGGCGGTGGTGGCAACGATGCCGGCAATGATGTGGCGGTGGATGCGAACGGGAACATCATCACGACAGGACTCATTGGCGCGATCGCGGATCTCGATCCGGGTGCAGGCGTAACGAACGCAGGAGGCAATGGGCAGAACGATGTTTTCATACAGAAGATGGATGCCAACGGCAACTTCATCTGGGGGCATGCGATCGGTGGCACCGGTAATGATCAGGCCTATGGCGTTGCGGTGGATGTCGCCGGAGCAGCGTACATCACCGGTGAGTTCCGGAATACGATGGATCTGGATCCAGGAGCTGGAGTAGTGAACATGACCAGTGCGGGCATCGAGGACATCTTCAACGTGAAGCTCAGCAGTGCCGGGGGCTTTCAATGGGGACACCGGATCGGTGGCACAAGCACCGAACGAAGTCGCTCGATCGCCGTGGGCAATGATGGCAGCGTGGTGATCACCGGAAGGCTCACCAGCCCCACCGATCTGGATCCAGGCCCAGGCAGTTCCGTCGTGCCCGGGAGTGCGTTCGAAGATGCGTTCGTGATGAAATTGAACCCGGACATCACTTTCGCCTGGGGATTTCTTCTGAAAAGCTTTCTGAACGAAGGACTTGATGTTGCAGTCGACGCACAACAGAACGTATATGTCACCGGTGTCTTCGGCGGCACCATGGACATCGACCCCGGCCAGGATACGCTCAACATCGTCAGCAACGGCGGTGGCGACATCTTCCTGGTCTCGTACAGTTCGGCCGGAGCGCTCAATTGGGGAGTGAACATCGGCAGTGGCGCGAACGATATCGGCAATACGGTGGCCATCTCTCCCACCAGCAGCATCCATATCGCCGGAGAGTTCCGCAACACGATCGATATGGATCCAGGTGGCAACACCACTTTGCTCACCGCGACCATGCAGGACGCTTTCGTAGCGAAATACGATAAGCCGGATTGCGCCGGCGTTTTCATTCAATTGAAGGCGATCCTCGATGGTGCATATTCCGCGCCTGGTCCGTGGATGGAAGCCGATCTGCGCCAGGCAGGGCTCATTCCATTGAACGAACCTTATACCGCGATGGGCCACACCCTGGAAGAACCTGCGACCACATCACCGGCCGCGTTCGTGGAAAGTGGTGGGAACGCCTTGGTCGACTGGGTGCTGGTGGAATTACGCGATCCCACCGATCCAACGATCATAATATCAGCACGTGCCGGCTTCATCCAGCGTGATGCGGATGTGGTCTCCGTTGATGGTGTAAGTCCTGTTGGATTCTGCGTGGAGAGCGGGATGTACCATGTGGCGCTTCGCCACCGCAATCACCTCGGTGTGATGACGGCTTCACCCGTCGCGCTCGCCGATCCGCCGATCAGCATCGATCTGCGCGATCCTGGCACAGCCACTTTCGGGACCGGTGCACAACGCGATCTTGGTGGTACAATGGCGCTCTGGACCGGTAATGTGATCGCCAACGGTTTTGTTTCCTATTCCGGCGCAAACAACGATCGTGATCCCATATTGAGTGCGATCGGTGGCGTAGTGCCTACCAACGTGATCAGCGGTTACCACCTCTCGGATGTGAACCTGGACGGAACGGTGAGATACGTGGGCGGGGAAAATGATCGGGACCGGGTGCTGATCACCATCGGCGGAGTGATCCCCACGGCAACACGTGTGCAGCAGTTGCCGTAGGGATCATTCGTTCAGCGCCGCAGAAAGTGGATCATGTGCGTGCCGGAAGCGGTGTACACCGTTGCGACATACGCACCGGATGCAAGTGCACCGATCCCAATCGTGGCATGATCGGCGAGAACACGATCTGTCATCACGATCCTGCCATCGGTTGAAAGGATCTCAACCGATCGGATCACATCATCACATTCGATGGTCAAATGATCGTCAGCAGGATTCGGCCAGGCCAGCACGCCCGGCTTGCGATCGATCGAGGACACACTTGTACTGTTACCGCTGGATGGATCGATGCGCGTGCCCCAGATGTTATCGCCCTCGGTCGCCCAGAACAGAACAGCGCCTCCATCGTTGGTGGGAAGCATGCGTTGATCGCCATAGAACGGATGGTAACTGGTGGGCGCCATGGTGAATGGAGCTGACCATGCAGGTACGCCATCACCATTCAGCATCATCGCCTGGAATCCGGCGGAAGTCTGGTGTGAAACGTACACGTTACCTTGATCGGTGACCGCGACCCGCGCATGTGGGATGTAGGTATTCTCCTGGATCGCCAGCACACCATCCTCCATCCAGAGCGGATCGCCGTTCAGATCGAACTTCTGGACGTACAGATCGCTGTTGTCCGCCGGTGGCCGGTTATCGCTCCATGCGAGGTAGGCGTGGCCATCGCGCACCACGAGCGAAGGCCGAACCTGCGACGCGGGATGATCGCAACCCGGTTTCACATCGGGTTCCCACACCAGTGCACCCGAAGTATCGATCCGGCTCATCAACAGATCGGAGCCATCATGGAAAGCCAGCAACAAGCCACCATCACCATCCGAAGCTCCTGTGAAACCACCGTCACCAAGTCCGGCGGTGGTGGTGGTCGGCTCCACGTTGCCGGTCCATGCCAGCACACCTTCAGGGTTCACGCGTTGCACGCGGATCTCTGCGCCCATCGCGTTGGATGATGACCAATACAGGTACATGCCGCCATTGCCGTCCGTTACCGCGTTCATCGCACCGAAACCGCTGGATGGCACGTAGGTGCCATTGAAATCCTGTTCGACCGTACCATCATCAGCGACCAGGTTGTAGGCAACCACAGGATTGCCGCCCTGGTGATTCGGCGACCAGGCCACGAAAGCACCATCTTCCTTCATTACAACACGAGGCTGGCCGATGGTGTAGAAGTTGCTGTTCGTGCGGCCCGCCACCATCGCAGGCTGCGCCCATTGCGGCATGCCGGCATCATCATAACGTTGCGCAAGAAGCGTATCGCCGCCCATGATGTAGGCGATCACGAAACCTCCATCGGCATGGAGCGCCACGCCCACATCGCTGATGCCCTTTGTGGGATGCATCGCCAGTTGCCGGCCATCCACCTCCCAGGCCGCCACACCATCGGCATCGATCCGCTGGCCGTACACTTCAAGTTTTGTGTTGCTCACCCGCCCATCGAGCCAGAGCACGAACCAACCGTCGCTTCCATCGGGGATCACGCGCACCGTGTTCTGTTCGTTGGCGGCCTGGCTGATCGAAAGCGGCGGATCGGGCGGCGTGGTCCATTGGGCCGCTGAGACCAGAGAGATAAGCAGAGAACAAGCGAGTAGATGTTGTTTCATGGGGATCGTTCTTTGGGCTTTCAATATTAATTCGTGAAAGAAATAATTTGACACGGCGGATGGATCGGGAACACTTCGCCAGATCAGGACCTCGGCGGATCAGTCGCCAGCTATTACGGATCCCCGGTTGACAACTCAAAGCTCCAGGCCGATCGCACCGATCCGAAAAGATCGAACTTGGTCGGTCCAAAAAGTCTACACCATGGACCCGAAGGAGAAGAGCCAGGCGGAACCTTTCGAATTATCTGAACAGTTCCAGCGAGCCATACTGGACCGGCAGATCAGGATGCAGGAACGCCAGTATGAACTCGAAGAAGAGCAGCCCGGCCCGATCTGCATTCCGGAAGAGGACGGCACCTGCCCGATGTGCTCAGGTTAGATCCAATCGATCCACCGGTGATCACTTCGGTTGTTGCATTGTCCAGCAATGCATGCCGCCACCCTGCCAGTTGATCGCACGCGGATCGATGGGCACGATCATGCGATCGGGATGCCATTTCTTCATGATCTCCTGGAAGCGCATGTCCTTCACACGCATGGCGTCGGGCATTCCTTCACGCCAGTAGGCCGGGACGAATACACGGCCATTGGTGACCAGGTAATTCAAATACGAAGCAGCAGGAATGTATCGGATCGTATCGCCATGATGCAGATCCTCATACAATTCCAGCAACATGCGATCATAGGAGCGTAACGTATCCAGCATGTGCTTGTATTCCTCCACGAATGGCACGGGCACCTTCACCACCTGGATGCCTGATCGTTCCAGAATGCGAAGGTTCTCTTCCATCCGCGAGCGCGTCACCACCTGCACGCTATCGCCGAGCTCTTCATCCTCCGGCCAGGAAAGGAGCACGGTATTCTCGTTCACGAATCGGCAGAATTCATCCACATGTCCACCGGTGCCCTGATTGAAAACGCGGCCGTGGATGCGCGGCTCCAGATACCACATGTCATCGGCCGGTCCTTCCTTCAACCAGATGATATCCTGCACACCGAACACACGCTTCAGTTCCTTCTCAAGACTGTCCCTGCTCCAGCCGGGATTGCGCTGCATGGTCACAGCTTCCACCTGCAACAG
>JAEYYE010000397.1 GCA_023430945.1 Bacteroidota bacterium | reverse complement strand
CTCGCCATTTCATTCCTCGGCCTTCTGCTCCTGAATTGGACCGTGGAATCGATGATCGAGGTACAGGCTGGTGTGATCTTCGTTGCGGTGATCGGCTTGTCGTTGGTGATGCGCTCAGTGCGATCTTCGCACCCATGATCCCGTTCAGCCCGCCCCGCATCGATGATGTGACCGTAAAGGCCATTGAAGAAGCGCTCCGATCGGGATGGATCACCACCGGGCCGCGCACAAAAGAGTTCGAGCGAAAGCTTGCCCAATACTGCGGCGTGGAGCGTGTGATCGCGCTCAACAGCTGGACCAATGCCTGTGAGCTCGTGCTGCGGTGGTTCGGGGTCGGGCCGGGTGATGAGGTGATCGTTCCAGCGTACACATATTGCGCCACTGCGAACATCGTGATGCATGTGGGCGCAAAGCCGGTGATGGTGGATGTGCTGGACGATTTCACGATCGATCCCGAACGATCGCGGGAAGCGGTCACGCCACGCACGAAATGCATCATACCCGTGGATGTGGGCGGGCTTCCCGCGCGGATCGATCCGATCATGCACATCGCCACAGAGGCACGGGAGCGATTCCAACCAGCGAACGATGTGCAGCGCATGCTGAAGAGACCGCTCGTGCTTTCCGATGCCGCGCATTCCTTCGGTGCATTTTTCGATCGAAGACCGATCGGGGCGCAGGCCGACATCACGGGTTTCAGCTTCCATGCGGTGAAGAACCTCACCACTGCCGAAGGTGGCGCGCTGGCCTTCAACCTTCCGGAACCTTTCGATCACGAAGCGCTATACAAGCTCTTCAACACAATGAGCCTGCACGGGCAGAACAAGGATGCGCTCGCCAAGACGAAGCCCGGCGCGTGGCGCTACGATGTGGAGTTCCCCGGCTGGAAGTGCAACATGACCGATCTGCAGGCTGCGATCGGGCTGGTGGAGCTGGAGCGCTACGCGGGAACAATGGAGCGAAGGAGATCGATCTGCCGGCGCTACGAAAAGGCGTTCAGCGACGATGCCAGGTTCGTGGTACCGCTGCTGAAGGATGACCAACGGGAAAGCAGCTACCACCTGTACATGTTGCGGATCGCACAGGCCACCGAAGAGCAGCGCGATCATATCATTGAACGCATCGCGGAGCAGCAGGTGAGCGTGAACGTTCACTTCATTCCCTTGCCGATGCTGAGTTTCTACCGATCGCAAGGCTATCGGATCGAAGACTTTCCGAAGACCCATTCCAACTACAGCCGTGAGATCAGCCTGCCGGTCTATTTTGATCTTACCGATGATCAAGTGGATGAAGTGATCGCCGCGGTGAAGGCCGCGGTGAATGAGGTGATGGGGAATGAGGCATGATCCCGGATGAAACGCCTCTTCGATATTCTTTCCTCATTGATCGCACTGATCGTTCTTTCACCGTTCTTCCTGATCCTTGCGATCGCCATTGCGGCCGGTTCGCCGGGTGGCGTGTTCTTCCGCCAGGTGCGCGTAGGGAAAGGAGGGAAGCATTTCCATCTCCTGAAATTCCGATCGATGAGGCCCGGAAGCGAGAAGGCCGGGCAGATCACCGTGGGCGAGCGTGATCCGCGGATCACTGGCATCGGCCATTTCCTGCGCCGCTACAAACTTGATGAACTTCCGCAATTGTTCAACATCCTGAAAGGCGACATGGGCATTGTTGGTCCGCGGCCCGAGGTACCGAAGTATGTGGCCCTGTACACCGCCGATCAGCGGCGCGTGCTGGAAGTACGGCCGGGACTTACCAGCCTGGCGAGCATCGAATACATCAATGAGAATGAATTGCTCGGCAGGAGCAGCGATCCCGATCGCACGTATGTGGAGGAGATCATGCCGGCCAAGCTGGCGCTGGATCTTCACTATGTGAACGAAAGGGATCTTTTTCTCGATCTGAATATCGTTCTGCGGACGGCGATGCGTTTATTGCGCTGATCACACTTCCGCCGGCCCCAGCAGGTCACGCAATTTGCCGAGTTCCTTCGCGCGCTCGCTGTCGCCGAGCTTTTCGTAACTATTGGCAAGGTTGTTCAACTGGCGGCGTATGATATCCACATTGGAACATGGTTCGAAGAATGAGGCACGCGGTTCGATCTTCAGTTTCTCGAGGAATTCGGTGATCTCCTTTCTCCCGAGAATGTCCCCCTGGCTGAACGCGTTCACATAGAAGAGCACATTGCGCTCGCCTTTCGATGCGGCCTCGGCGATGCCCGATCCGTCCACGAACGCGAGCACGAAATGGTTCGGCAGGTTCACACCGCGCAGGGGCAGTCCCAGATCCTCTGCGATCACCTGGTAGATGATCGCGAGCGACAACGGATTCCCGGTCCTGTTCTCGAGCACCTCGTTTATGTAGCTGTTCTGCGGGGCATGGTAGTTCTTCTTGTTCCCCTTGAAACCATGCACCTGGAAGAAGATGTGGTTGAACACCCTGATCTTCTCGAAGGCCGTGAGGTGATCGTTCAATTCGAGCCAGATATCCTGGCGGATCGATGCGAGCTTCGCCTTCACGCGCATCTCATCAAGATCGGGGTAACGGTAGCGCGAAACGATCATTGCACCTTCCAGCAGATCGGTGCCACCACTGGCGATCCATGTCCTCAACCGGTCGCCGATCGCACCGATGTGGATCGTTTGCAGGATATCCTCGATGCGGTTGCGGAACAGGTCGCCAAGGTCCTCGTATTCCCAGGCACGCTCCAATTCGGGCACCACATTGTCGCCGAGCGAAACGATCCGGTCGCGCACCTGCAGGTACACGTTCTCATCGGGATCATCGATCAGCGTGATCAATGCCTTGATCTCATTCTCGCTCATCTTCTTCAGCTATGCCGCCCCGGCGAATTTATCCGCGGCCGTGCAGTTGCTGTACGGCCCGGGACGTGCGTTTCAAATGCGGATCGTTGATGGATCCGAAGTATGAAGATAGAAGATCGCCACGGTTCATACGGTGATCCGATCGAGCACCTGTTCGATCATCCTGTCCACATCGGCCTTCGCATCGCGACTGAATTCCCTGCGCGCACGGTTCGCCACTACGGTGCAGACCGTACATGCGCGATGGCCGAGCATGCCGCCGAGCCCGTAGATCGCGCTGGTCTCCATCTCGAAATTCGCCGCGCGAAGGCCTGAGTATTCGAAGGAGGCGATCTGCTGGTTGAATTCATCGATCGACGGAACGAGCCGCAACCGCCTTCCCTGCGGCCCATAGAAACCGCCAGCAGTGAACGTGATGCCTTCGGTGTTGCCGTTGGATAGCAGTTCCACGAGTTTCCGATCGCCTTGTGCCACGTAGGGCAGGGGGAGGTTGCCGGGCCATTCCAACTGCTCGATCAACGTATTGAGCAACCGTGTTTCCTGATCGGTGTTCTCGAACGCGTAATAATGCAACAAGCCATCGAGGCCCACGGCGAAGCTGCTTACGATGAGGCTTCCGCAAGGCAGGTCCTCCTGCAGCGCACCGCATGTTCCAAGGCGGACGATCCGCAGTTCCCGATGATCCTTCTTCGCGATCCTTCGTTGCAGATCGATGTTCGCCAATGCATCAAGTTCGTTCATCACGATATCGATGTTGTCCGGCCCGATGCCGGTGCTCAATACCGTGATGTGCGTTCCATCGAGCACGCCGGTATGCGCGATGAATTCGCGGTGTTGTGTGCGATGTTCGATCGAGGAGAAGTGGCGGCTTACCTGCTCCACGCGGCCCGGATCGCCTACCAGCAGAACGACGTCGCCAAGTTGATCGGGCCGCATCGCAAGGTGGTAGACCGATCCATCCGCATTCAGGATCAATTCACTTTCGGGGATCTCCGTGCCGGGATCCGCAAGGGTGATCGCGTTCATGTGGCGAAGAAAGCAAAGATCGGGATCGGACCGAAGATCGTGGTGATACAGGGGCCGGAACACGAGGTTGCGCAAGGGATGGTAACGGAAAGCCCGGAAGCCGTGCTTTTGACGGCTAAGGACTTGAAGCCCTTCGACTTCGCTCAGGATAAACTGATAGCCCGGTGACAGCCTGCCCTGAGCGGAGTCGAAGGGTGAGGCTGGCATGCGCCCATATCACTGCTGTCCGAATACGCGTCGCAGAAGTTCCGTAGTGCGCGCCAACGGATCTTCCCTGATCTTCTTCTCTTCATCGGCCAGGAGAAGGAAAAGGCCATCCAACGCACGATCGGTGACGTACGCATCCAGATCCGGGTCCACGGCCTGCTGGCCGGTAAGGATAGTGGCGGTATTGTAGGCGCTGGCCAGCGGTTCCCAATAGCTTGTGAGCGCAACGGCCGAAGTGGCGTTCTTCACCACGGGCATGAACCTGGCGCGTAACTGGGTCTCGGTACGCTGGCGCAGCAGATCGGTGGCGGCATTGTCTCCACCACGAAGAATGGTGAAACCATCCTGGATCGAAAGTCCGCGGATGGCCTCAACGAATACCGGTACGGCTTCCTTCGCGGCATTGCCGGCCGCTTTGTTCAGCGTTCGTTCAAAATCCTCCACGGGCTTTACCAGGCCGATCTGCAAAAGGGTGTTCTTCACTTTGATCGCTTCCTGCGGAAATGGGATCCTTATGCGCTGATCGTTCCAGAACCCATTGTCCGCACCGGCTTTGGAAACGGTCCGATCGGCACCTATCTGCAGGGCTTCCTTCAATCCGGCGACGACCTCTTCATTGCTCAATGGCGTGCTGCCAGCGGCATCCAGTATGCTTTGTAATTCCTGCGGTGAACAGGAGAGGAGCATCATCAAAAAGACCGGCAGCATAGGCCGCAGAAATTTCCACGGAGCGATCATGACCTTTTCAATTTTTCCAGCGCGTTGCGCCAATCCGCAGGAAGCACCAGGCTCCTGCCCGCTTTCAGATCATGGCACACCATCACGCTGCGGCCTTCAGCGCAGATCGTGCGCCGATCACCATGCCGCACCACTTCGTAGCGCAGGTCGAAGCTCTTGTTGCCGATCGCGCTGCACCAGGCCTCCACGGTGATCCGATCGTGGAGCCGCACCGGGGCACGGTAGTCGATCTCGTTGCGGGCGATGATCAGCCCGCATTCGTGCCAGTTGTGATCGATGGGGACGAAGTGTGCGATCAGCGCCATGCGTGCCTGTTCGAACCAATGAAGGTAGATGGCGTTGTGCGCGTGCTGCGCCAGATCGATGTCCGCAAAACGGATCTGGATCGGCACCGAAACGACCCCGGCCATGGATCAGCTGATCGGATTGAGGATCACACTGAACACGACGATGCTGTTCGGATCGCGATCGTAGAAAAGCTTGTCCAGCGCTTCCTGCACGTTCTTCGCGCGGAAGTAGGAGGTGTGCAGATCGTTCTTTCCGCGTGCGCTCCACTGTATGGTATAGCTGCCTGTGCGATCCTTGTAATTGCGCACATAATCCAGCATCTGCTCCAGTGCATCGAGCTTATCGGTGCCTTCCGTGGCCTGGAAAAGGAAGCTCTGGTTATGGCGCGGGTTGAGCGTGATCAAATGGAGCTTGGTCCGCTTTGCGGCCTTGTCCTGTTCAAAGTTGAACACCAGGCTGTCCTGCCCCATGCCGATGTAATCACCGATCTCCTTCTGGAGCCGCGCTATCTCTACGTTCCTGTCCTTTGCCATCGATCTCTCACGTGCGTGAATGCGTGTCCAAATTACTATGGATCGATCCCTCCCTATGATATTCGGGGATCATCTGTTGCATGCGTTGCACGATATGCGCTTCGCTCCCGTTGTCGAGCAGGGCGATCAGCTCATCGATCGCGGCCCGCACCTCCGTGGGATCCTTGTCGCGCACTTTGCCGATCAGGATCCGCGGATGATGCGTTGGCATCGTGTTCTCGGTAGTGGCGAGCAATTCCTCGTAAAGTTTTTCGCCTGGCCGCAATCCGGTGTACACGATCTGTATGTCCTGGCCGGGTTCCAGGCCGCTCAGGCGGATCATCTTCTCTGCCATTTCGGTGATCTTCACGGGTCGTCCCATATCGAACACATAGATCTGTCCGCCTTGTCCGATCGCCGCGGCTTCCAACACCAGCCGGCACGCTTCGGGGATGGTCATGAAGAAGCGCGTCACTTCCGGATGGGTAACGGTCACGGGTCCGCCGGCTGCGATTTGCTTGCGGAATAATGGGATCACCGATCCGCTTGAACCGAGCACGTTCCCGAATCGTGTGGTCACGAAGTCGGTCGTACAATCCTCCTTCAATGTGCTCACGAACATTTCCGCGATCCGCTTCGAGGCGCCCATCACGCTCGTGGGGTTCACCGCCTTGTCCGTGCTGATGAGAACGAAGCGTTCCGCACCGGCGCTGCACGCGAGTTCCGCGACCACGCGTGTGCCCAGGATGTTCGTTCGCACCGCCTCGGCAGGTTGCGCTTCCATGAGCGGAACGTGCTTGTAGGCCGCGGCATGAAATACGATCTGCGGCCGGTGCCGATCGAAAATGGCGGCCATCCTCTTCCGATCGCGTACATCGGCGATCAGCGCGTCCACCCTTCCTGTCTGGCCTTTCATGCGAAGCTCGGTCTCCACATCGTACAAACCGCTTTCGGCGATATCCACCATGATCAGCCGATCGATCTCCAGGTCGACCAGCTGGCGCACCAGTTCGCTCCCGATCGATCCGGCCGCGCCGGTCACAAGGATCCTTTTTCCTTTGAAGCGGTGCTGCAGCTGATCGTTCTCCAGCTGGATCACCGGCCGGCCGAGCAGATCCTCGATCCGCACTTCGGAGATCTGGCCGGCGCTCAATTGTCCGTTCAGCCAATCCTTCACCGGTGGAATGGTAAGCACCTGCACGCGGGCGGCCATGCACGCATCGACCACCTTGCGGCGATTCTCCGGACCGGGATCGGCGATCGCGATGATCACCTGGTCCACATTTCCATTGAGAAGGGAGGGGAGTTTCGCCGATGCATGGATCTCGGCTCCTTCGAGGGTCTTTCCGGCACGCCTTGGATCATCATCGGTGAAGGCCACGATGTGGTACCTGGCACTGCTTTCGCGCTCCAGTGTCCGCTTGGTGATCAGACCTGCTTCGCCCGAACCATGTATGATCACATTGATCCTTTCCTTACCCGCGCCGCGCGATCGCAGGTAAAGAAGTTTGAAAGCGATCCGTACCACGATCAAGGCCATCGCCGTGGCCATGAAATCGATGATGATCACCGCCCGTGGCAGGAAGAAAAGTCCATCGACGAATTCCGCGCGGACCACGCTGATCAACCCGAAGAGCAGCGAACCGGCGAGCACCGTGAGGAAGATCTTCTTCGCATCGTCGGTATTGGTGTGCCGCACCATGAGGCGGTGCGATCCCGCGATCCAGAACGATCCAAGCCTGATCAGGATGAAGAATGGCAGTACCGGCAGCAACAGGTCCACTTCATGGGCGGGCACTTCGAAATTGAAACGGAGCAGGTACGCGGCCGCGAGCGAACCCAGCGAAAGTCCGGTATCGATCAGAAGGATCCCCCATCGGGGGAAGAGCCGCCGCATGTTGCAAAGGTGTGAAGATCGGCGAAAGCTGCATTACCGGCCGTGCAGCTTGGTACATTGGCGGCGATTTTGGATAATCCATCCACCGATATCTCAACAGGCCCGGTGCCATTTTCGATCGATCCCGAGCGCACAGTGGTGGTGGCGGGCCGGCCGGTCTATTGTTTCGCCGATGGAAGCCGGCACCGCCACGAACCGACCATACGTTCCTTTTCCGAGGAATGGAAGAAGTTCGATCGCTTCACGGAACAGGATATCCGCATCGCGGGCGACGAATACTTCGATATCGTACCGCGATCGCTGTTGCATCGCGGAGCGCTGGTGTTGGACATGGGTTGCGGAAGTGGCCGCTGGACCCGTTACCTGAGCGGCAAGGTGGGCAGCATCGATGCGGTGGATCCCAGTGAGGCGATCTTCACCGCTGCTGCCGCGCACCAGGACCTTGCGAACGTGCGCTGGTCGCAGGCGGGCCTTGATCCGATCCCGTTCAACGATGGAACCTTCGATCTGGTGATCTGTCTGGGGGTTCTCCATCATGTTCCTGAGACCGGTGAAGCCCTGGCGCGGCTGGCAAGGAAGGTGAAGCGCGGTGGGCATCTGCTCATCTACCTTTATTACGATCTGGAGAACCGCGGAAGGATCTATCGATCCATTTTCCAGCTCACTGAACTGCTTCGTAAGGTGATCATCAACTTGCCGTTACCGCTGCGGTCCATGGTGAGCAGTGCGATCGCATTTTTGGTATACCTGCCCATGCGCACGATCGTGCGCCTGGCACGTGCCATGGATCGCCGCAAACGTTGGTGGCACCTGCTGCCGCTGAGCTATTACCACAACAAATCCATGCGCATCATGCGGAACGACTCGCTCGATCGGTTCGGAACCCCACTGGAGGAACGGTCGTCAAGAAAGAAGATCGAAGAGATGATGGGCCGGGCGGGGCTCACGGATCTTCGCTTCTCCACCGAACCGCCGTACTGGCACGTGCTCGCCACGCGTAATTAAGATTCAAGATCGGGATCCATGGTGGAAACGCAGGCACGCATCCTTTTCATCGCAGATCACCGGGAAGGTCGCGCTCCCAACCAGCGCTACCGGTTCGAGCAATACCTGGGGCATCTGCGCGAGAATGGATTCGAATGCGTGATGAGCCCGTTGATCAGTGCTGAGGATGATCGCCTGTTGTACAGCAGGGGTAACCATTTCGCCAAATTGCGAATGCTGAGCAGGATGTACGCGATCCGCAGAAAGGACCTGCAACGCATGGATCGATTCGACATCATCTTCATCTGCAGGCAGGCGCTGATGACGCGCAGCACCTTTTTTGAAAAGTCATTTCGGAAGGGTAGGGCGAAGCTGATCTACGATTTTGATGACGCGATCTGGTTGCAAAGTGTAAGTGAAGCGAACCGGCGTTGGAGCTGGTTGAAGGATCCAGGCAAAACGTCGGAGTTGATCTCCCTGGCAGACCAGGTGATCGCTGGAAATGATTTCCTCGCCGGGTACGCGAGGCGATCGAACGGCAACGTGAACGTGATCCCATCAACGATCGATACCGATCTGTACAGGCCGAAACAGCATTCGCAGAAAGCAAAAGTGGTGATCGGCTGGAGCGGAAGCATAACCACCGTGCAACATTTCCTGCTCGCAAGACCGGCCTTGATCGAACTTAAAAAGCGTTTCGGTGATCGGATCGGGATCCGGTTGATCGGGGAACCGAACTTCAACGATCCGGAACTGGAGACCGAGGTGCTGCCCTGGAATGCTTCCACCGAAGTGCAGGACCTGGAGCCGATCGATATCGGTTTAATGCCGTTGCCGGACACCGAATGGGCGCGCGGAAAATGTGGCATGAAAGGCCTGCAGTATATGGGCCTGGGGATCCCACCGGTGATGTCGCCTGTTGGGGTCAACACCAGCATCGTGACCGACGGAGTGAACGGTTTTTTGGCTGCTTCCACGGAAGAATGGGTGGAAAAGATCGGCCGCTTGATCGAAGATGCGGACCTGCGCGCGCGCATGGGTGCTGAAGCCCGAAGAACGGTGGTAACACACTACAGCGTAAAGGCCTGGCGCAATGAATATTTGCGGCTGTTCAATGAGTTGATCGGGTGATCGCGAAGGATCAGGATCTTTATTGGCTCTTCTCCGCAAGGGATGCAATAAGTCAGCCTTCGCCATCGCGCAATTCCATATCATCTTTTTGAACAAAAAGTACCATTTCTCTTTTTCAGGACTTACATTGTTCCACCGATGAAGATCATAGGCGCATATACCAATGGTCTTCGAGCGATCATATCGTACGGTGGGCACGGACTCTCTCTCTCTCTCTCTCTCTCTCTACAATAATGCGCCATTGTGCGCAACAAAGAAGCCCCCGGTGTTTGCCGCACCGAGGGCTTTATAACCTCTGTCCCACTAACGCGCTAATTAGAACGAAACAGAGATAACAAAGATAACCGATCCACCATAGAGCACATTATGTGCAACCGTAGCTATGGTAGACGGAGAGCATAGGCGCCGCGTGCGCCGGAAGGTGAAGCAGCCAAATTTGGCTAAGTCTTGTCTTCTCAAATGCCGAGCGGTAAAAACAAAAAGAAAGGAAACAATGCTCAAAGCACTCCTTCTCTCCTTTACCCTTGCTTCGCGCGCCATAGCCTTGGCGGCGGTGCTCGCTCTCGCCGCGATGGCGATGGCACAGATCAATCTACTGGCCAACGGATCTTTTGAGGACACGGTGAATTGTTCCATACCCACACAATGCACTTTGTTAAAGGCCAAGCACTGGTATAATCCCAATTTGGCGACGCCGGATGTTTTCGATACGGACTTAGAAGGCTCATGCGGCTCCCCAATGATTCCGGATCTTGGCACCGACTACATTGTACCTGTGGATGGACAACGACTTGGTGGTGCAATTTTTTGGTCTCCCAATGGATCTACACGCGAATATTTGATGACTGTTATACCCGAAGCGCTATCGTCATCTCACTATGAGATATCGCTCTGGTACACTCGGAAAAGCTCGCACAAATACGCTGTTGATCATATTGGTATTTGGCTTGGTCAAGATAGTCTGGTCGAAGCCACCACCGCCCTTCTTAGTGTTGGTTCTCAAGTCAAGTTGCGCGATTCCGTGAATGAGTACCTAACCGACGGTGATACGTGGACGCAGCTAGTCGATACGTTCCTGGCCGTTGGTGGCGAACACTGGCTTGTGATCGGAAACTTCGAAGAACCTGATTCTGTCAATGGAATCATGGCTGATTCTTCGGGCTTGTGGAATGCTTGCTACTACTATATTGATGATGTGGTAATTCGCGAGATTGGTGCGACCACCATTACTGAACTTGAAAGACCAGAGGTATGGTTGACTACACACGGATTGGCTTTTCATTGGAAATTAGGCAAAGGATCGATCAATGCTGAGGTGTTTGATACTGCGGGTCGTCTGATTCAGCGTTCCACAATCAAAATGTCAGGAGGCCGAGGTAAAATGCCCATAACCGGATTGGGAAATGGCATATACCTCTTACAATTGGAGGTTGCAGGGACTAGAGGTGTGGTGAGGTTCTATTGGAAAGAAGGAGTGTATTGAGCAAGATACTCAAAGAACATGAAAGCGTACTTTACGGTCGCAGCTATGACTGTGGGCATGTTGGCAGCAAATGCTCAACATTGGGATGATGTCGGAAATGCGGGTATGATACCTGGTACCTATTTTCTTGGTACGACGGACTTTTATCCTTTGGATATTCGAACTGAGGACATCCATCGGTTCCGGCTCCTTCCGGATGCCACATATGCGATCAACAGTTTTGGCGGTCAGGTAAAGGATGGATCACTCTTGATCTGCCCGGATATCACCCAATTCAATGGCCCCGGCCCATTCACCCGGCTTCATCTTGCAGATGGCATTGCAGGATTGAATGACCACGAGGTGATCTACCGTGATTGGATGAAGAACGGAATCACAATGACCGGCAATGGAGACGGTATGTATGTTGGGCAGCGGTATAATGAGGGAGAGGACCGTACCGATGCCACCATAACGTGGAGTGATAATCCGGGTGAATGGAGGCGTGATAGGCTAACGTTCAACTTCGTAAGTGGCACAGGGCAAGATGAGAGCGGTTGTGATTCGCCATATGGCATACAGACAATGCTTGTGCAGCCTGATGAGGATTGCCGGCAAGCGTATGTGGGGATCGGTGATTTTGATTCCATGAATGAAACGCCTGGTGAACGGTTGGATGTATTGGACAGAACTATGAGGATCCGTGACTTTTCCCATCCAACTGCATATCTTAATGCATCTGCTGATCGAGTGCTTGTGGCAGATCCCTTGGATGGCACAATCTATTGGCGTCCAGAGAATACCATCAATACTTCGGCCGATTGCACTTGGGAAGAGAATGTCGCAAATAGACGGATGACGACGGCTTGGCGTCCTTTCGGTACGAATAACTCATGTCCAGAACAGGATTGGCGCGTTGGTATAGGTACAAATGGCTTCAACAGCGTTATGAACTACAAGTTGAATATTCACCAAAGCGAGACCGATTGTGCAGGATGTGGTGTCACAGGTGGTTTGAGTGTAAGCTTGCGTACGGATGCAACCCCTAATGGTGGCGCAGGTGATGGTGGTTTTTTTACTGTAAAACCAGCTGCGGGTCAAACCACCGGTTCTCTAAATGGTGTGAGGGTAGAAACAGATAATGGTTCCACCAGCAATAATGGAATTTACACTACAGCGAGTACGGCCAGTACATACGCAACCAACGATTCTCATGGAGTCTTAGCAATATCCAAGAGTACAGGAGGTGCAATAACCCATTCGTATGGCGTTAGAGGGCGTTCAAGGCGGGACTCCGGATCGATCACTTCAGGTTACGGAGTTTACGGTGACGCATCGGGCTCTACTGCAGCTACCGGTGTGTATGGAAGTGCAGAAGGAATAGGCACGGGTACCTCCACAGGTGTGCTTGGTTATGCTTTTTCTTCTCCGGCCAACAAGGGAGTGTCTGGCACCGCGGTAGGAGCAGGAACGACTAATTACGGAGTTCAAGGAACAGCTTCTGGAGCGAATACGAACTATGCTATACATGGAACCGTATCGGGTACGGGGAACAACTTTGCCGGATACTTCACTGGCAATGTCTGGGTTTCAGGGGTAGGTACTCATCCAAACGGAATTTGGACTCCATCGGATGCTGAACTGAAAACGAATGTGCAAGATATCGCAAATGCAACCGAGCTAATTTCCGCCTTGGAGCCGAAGGTTTACGAACACGCGCCCCAAGAACATCCACATCTAGATCTTCCGGAGGGTGTTCACATGGGACTGATAGCTCAAGAACTACAGGAAGTTATTCCCGGGCTTGTGCGGCCGTTTACACTTCCAGCCCTTGTTGATAGTACGGCAACGTAATAGGTGAAGAGAGTACAATGCTTTCCGTGAATTATACTGGGTTGATCCCATTGTTGGTGGCAGGCCATAAGGAACAGCAAACGACGATCCAAGCTCAACAAGCCCAGATAGCCGAACTTATCGACCAAGTCGAATCCACCAACGATCAACTCCAGGAGGTTCTAGTGCGCATGGACCAGCTCGAGCAACTTCTGACACTCTGCTGCCAGAACCCGCTAAAGCCCGATCAACGTAATATGGACGATGGCACCGGCTTGAACGATCCAGCTGGTGATCGCAACCTTCGCATCCAACCCAATCCGTTCAATGAGCAGACCACCGTGTATTACAACCTGGAGCGCAGCGGCCGCATGCAATTGATGGCCAACAGCAGCGATGGCAAGCAATTGCGCGTGTTGCACGAAGCACAAATGGAAGCAGGCCAGTACCAGTACGAATGGCAAACCGCGGACCTTAGTGCTGGTGTTTATTACGTAACGCTACTGCTCGATGGCGAGCCGATCGTGAAGAAAGCCGTGAAGGTGAACTAAGGCGATCTATTTCCGATCCGCAAGAGGGCTTCCGCACTTCAGTGCCGGAGCCCTCTTTCTTTTACCGAACTTCGCGATCTGGATCAGCAACTACTTCAGCAATGACCACTTCCACCGCGACCGACCTGAAACGGACCGCTTTCTCACATATCCACGAGCAACTTGGCGCCAAGATGGTGCCATTCGCCGGTTACCTCATGCCGGTGCAGTATTCCGGCGTGAACGATGAGCATCTGACCGTGCGCAAGAGCGTTGGCGTATTTGATGTGAGCCACATGGGCGAGTTCATCGTGCGCGGGCCGGGTGCGTTGGATCTGCTGCAGAAGATCACCACCAACGATGTTTCGAAGCTCACCCCGGGAAAGGTGCAATATTCCTGCATGCCCAACGGCAATGGCGGCATTGTGGATGATCTGCTGGTGTACCGGATGAACCATGGCGACGATCACCATTACGTGCTGGTGGTGAACGCTTCGAACATGCAGAAGGATTGGGAGTGGATCAACAAGCACAACACCTTCGATGCGCAGCTGGAGAACATCAGCGATCACATGAGCTTGCTTGCGGTGCAAGGTCCGAAAGCGGTTGATGTGCTGAAAGGATTCTTCAAGGAGGACATCGCATCGATGCCGTATTACACTTCTATGTATGCGCAAATGGAAGGCGTGGGGCTGGTGATGATCTCCACCACCGGCTATACCGGTGCGGGCGGTTATGAAGTGTACGTTCCAAACCCGATCGCGGAAAAGGCCTGGCATGCGATCATGAAGGCGGGCGAGCCGTTCGGGATAAAACCTGCAGGCCTCGCCGCACGCGATACGCTTCGTCTTGAAATGGGTTTCTGTTTGTATGGGAACGATATAGACGATACAACTTCACCATTGGAGGCCGGCCTGGGCTGGATCACCAAATTCACAAAGGATTTCATCGATTCCGATCGGTTGAAGGCGCAGAAGGAGAAAGGCCTGGAACGGAAACTGGTGGGTTTCGAACTGCTCGATCGGGCCATTCCGCGTCATGATCACCCGGTGAAGGATGCGCAGGGAAATGTGATCGGCAAAGTAACTTCGGGTACCATGAGCCCTTCCCTGCAGAAACCGATCGGCATGGCATACGTGCCTGCGATGATGGCTGCGGAAGGTTCCGACATTTACATTGATATCCGCGGAAAGATCGCGAAAGGAAAAGTGGTAAAGCTTCCCTTCCTGAAAGCGAACTGATGAAGGATCCGATCAAGAACAGCGATTACAAGTACCGCGTGGAGGTCTGCTTCATGCCGCAGCAGTATCCATTGTACGCGGCAGACATGGGGATCGTGGTGGTGATCGATATCCTGCGCGCCACTTCGGCAATGGTGGCCGCCTTTGAGCATGGCGTGGACCGGATCATTCCGGTGGCCACGATCGAAGAAGCACAACAATACATCGGGCGGGATGGCTACATCGCGGCTGCAGAGCGGAATGGTGAGGTGGTGAAAGGTTTCGAGTACGGCAATTCACCCCTCGCGTACGTGGACAAGGACCTGAGCGGCCACACGATCGTGATGACCACCACCAACGGTACCAAGGCGATCAACCTGGCGAAGAACGCGAAGATGCTGGTGATCGGCGCCTTCCTGAACCTTTCCGCGCTCAGCGAATGGCTCGTGCAGCAGAACGAGAATATCCTGCTCCTTTGTTCCGGCTGGCAGGATAAATTCAACCTGGAGGACTCGGCGTTCGCCGGTGCGGTGATGGATCGATTGCTGGACAGCGGAAAATTCGGTGTCGAAGAAGATTCATCCATCGCGGCCAAGTACATGTACATGGCCGCGCGAGACAATTTTGCGAGCCTGGTGAAGGCGGCACCGAGGCGGCGCCGGATCCAGCAACTGAAGCTTCTTCCCGATGTGAAGTATTGCCTTACGCCGGACCAGAGCCGCGTGATCCCGGTGCTGCGCAATGGCGAACTGGTGCGCATGGAACTTCCCGTGGTCGCCTGAGCCGTGTGGTCGCGCGGCATCATCCTACTTCTCTTTTTCTTTTCGATCCACCCGATCCGTTCCCGATCGGGTTGTGAGGACCTTTGGGGTTTTTATGGTCACCGGCGGATCAATCGAATGGCATGTTTCACCCTGCCGCCGGAGATGTTCCCATTCTTCAAGCGGCACATCGATCTCATTTCCGATCGCGCGGTCGATCCCGATCGTCGCCGCTATGCAGTGAAGGGCGAGGCAGCGCGCCATTACATCGATATCGATCATTATGCTGGCCGTGGGGAAGATCCGTTCCTGGCGATGCCCCGGCGGTGGAAGGATGCGGTGGAGAAGTACACCGAGGATACGCTCATGGCCTACGGCATCGTACCCTGGCACATCGATCGGGAATTCTTCGGGCTGGTGCGTGCATTCCAGCGTGGCGATGTGGATCGGATCCTGAAAGGTTGCTCGGAACTTGGTCACTACGTTGCGGATGCACATGTGCCGCTTCATACCACAGAGAACTACAATGGCCAGCTGACCGGTCAGCACGGCATCCATGCGTTCTGGGAATCAAGGATCCCGGAACTTTCCGCGGAAGGCTACGATCACTTCGTAGGCCGTGCGGTCTACATTGAAGATCCGCTGGAGGAAGCGTGGAAGGCGGTGAAGGAAAGCCATGCGCTCGTGGATTCCGTGTTGCTGATCGAGCGGCGCGTGAGCGAAGCTTTTCCCACCGATCGGAAATACACGTTCGAGGATCGCGGAAGTGGCGGAGTGCGCGAATATTCACGTGAATTCACCCTTGCCTACGAGGCGGCGTTGGCCGGGATGGTGGAGCAGCGCATGAACCGGTCCATCATCGTATTGGGAAGCTTGTGGTACAGTGCGTGGGTCAACGCCGGCCAACCGGATCTCGATCGGTTTGAACAGAAAGGGATCAGCGACAGCCTGAAAGCGGTGTTGAAGGCCGAAGAGCAGATGTACCGATCGGCCGATCCGATCGGTCGCGAACACGAGTGATCAGGCGGTTACCTGCTCCCGAACAGGTGCCTGTGCCCGCTTCTTCTTTGGATCCTCAGGCATGGTGCCGAAGACATGATCCCAGAAAGGCGAGCTCACACCGAAAGCACCGGTATCACCCACATAATGATGCAGGTTGTGGTGCTTCCAGATCACGGCGAGGAAGTTCTTAGGTGGATTGTAGACGTGGATGGCGTAATGCGCCAGCAGATACGTGGCATAGCCCGTCATGAAACCGCCACCGAACGCGATCCCCGATGCGCCCATCAACAAAAAGAAGATACCCACGAACATCGCGGCCACCACTACGCTCATGAGCGGGGGTAGGGCCAGCCGTTTCTTGTCGCGCGGATGATCGTGGTGCACACCATGGAACATGTACTGCAGGCGTGCCTTGCGCGGGCTATCGGTGCCCATGTGGTAGAAATGCTTGTGCACCAGGTATTCCACGAGAGTGAAGAAGAAGGCGCCAACAACGAAGAGTGCGATCGTGGGTACGATCTGCAGGTTGAAGTAGCTGAGCGAGAAGTACAATGCACCGATGCCCGTACCGTAAAAGATCGTGAGCGGGATCGAGATATGCGTCTTGGTCAACGCCTCGAGCACCGGGCTTTTGAAAAGGCGGCCACTGTCGTTGATCTTCTTTGTTACCATTCTTCCTTGCTTCCCTTGTATCCACCACAAAAGTAAGATCCAGCGCCATACACGGAATGATCTTTCTCAGATAGCCGCGGAATGCATCGTATTACATTTGCGATCCGCTTTCACGGGCATTTAGCTCAGCTGGTTCAGAGCACTACCTCGACAAGGTAGGGGTCGCTGGTTCGAATCCGGCAATGCCCACCCCATTGGCCGGGTCCCCGATCGGATCCGGCTTTTGCTTTCCGAGCCGATACCTTTGCGCCCCTGATGAAGAATCTTTCGTTGATCATTTCGCTGATCGCCCTTGTTGGTGTAGGGGTATTGCTCGTACGAAGCGGCCCGGAAGAAGCCGATCGGAAGGAGAGAGGGCCTGCGGCACCTTCAGCACAAGAGAGTGATGAAGAGCACCACGACGAGATCGAAGTGGCGATCGTGATGGGGCGGATCCAGCGCTTCCACCAGAAATACTGGCTCGCCGTACGCGGATCGAACGCCGAGCTCGCACAGTTCTATCTTCACGAAATGGAGGAGGCCATGGAGGAGATCACCGAAGCGAAGGTGGTGGATGAAGGGATCGACATCAGTGCCAACATGCGCACCTACGGCCTCGAAGTGAACGAACATCTCCAGAAGAAGTTGAAGGAGGAAGGGCTGAAGGCCCTGGAGCAGGAGGGCGATCTGCTCGTGAAGTCATGCAATGCCTGCCATGATGCATCGGGCTACGGCCTTATAGAGATACGGGTACCCGGGGAATTCAACATTCCCGATCAGGTGATGGGTGCTACGATGCCAGATCAAAAACCAGGATGAAGATGATCGACAGATTTTCCTTTTCACTCGCGGCGATCCTTGTATCGATCGGCCTGAGCGCACAGATCGATACCACGGGGATCGGTTCACGGCCCACCACGGCCGATACGCTCACACCGGGTTGGCTCACCAGTGGTGTTTTCACGGTGAACCTTACCCAGGTGAGCCTTTCCAACTGGTCGGCCGGCGGCCAGAGCTCGATCAGCGGCATAAGCATGTTCAACGGCCAGGCCAACTGGCAGAAGGAAGGGCGCGCATGGGACAATACGCTCGTGCTGGCCTTCGGCGGGCAGCAGTTCCAGGATGGTGGCGCGATCAAGATCGAGGATCGGATCGAACTGCTCTCCAAGTACGGCCGCCAGTTGAAACATCCGTGGTACCTCTCGGCGCTCGCGCAATTCCGTACACAGTTCACCGAAGGTTTCAATGAAGATGGCACGCGCATTTCCCATTTTCTGGCGCCGGGTTACCTGATCGGTGGGATCGGGATGGATTACAGGCCCAGCGCCAGCTTCAGCGTGTTCCTTTCACCCGCCACCGCGCGGCTGGTGATCGTGCAGGATGAGACACTTTGGGATCCGCTCGGTGAACCCGATCAGCGTGTATATGGCGTGCTACGCGGCAACACCACCGAATTCGAGGCCGGCGCCTTCCTTCGGTTGCAGTTCTCGAAGGATCTTGCCAGGAACTTCAGTTTCACCA
>JAEYYE010000388.1 GCA_023430945.1 Bacteroidota bacterium | reverse complement strand
CAGCGCTTGCGGAAGCGCAGCGAAAGCTTGAAAGTGGCAACCTTGGCCACGATGGCCTGGAACTGGCCTGCCAGAACGCCCGCGAACTCTACGAAAGATTGATCGTGCTCCGGCACCGGTCGCGCGAAATGCAGCTCACACCACAGGCGACCACCGCGAAGCCCGACAAGACCAGCGTGCGATCCGCTGGTGATGCACGCGCCCTGGAGATCCGCCCGGAAGTGAAGGAACCACCTCCGATCCGCCTGGACACCCGGCCGCCTGATGTCTCGCCACGGCAGACCTCCCTCATCGATGCGATCGAAGAGACTGGCGCCCACGAGCTGCAAGGATCAATGCCAACGCCAGCCAAAGCCGAAGAGAAGGAGAACGGAAAGCCGCAACCGATCAAGAAGGCCGATCCGGTGCCTTCACTCGCGGAAAAACTTACAAAAGCCCAGATCGGCAGTCTGGCAAAGTCGATCTCGCTGAGCCACAAGTTCTGGTTCGTTTCGGAACTGTTCGGCGGCGATCGGATCGCGTATGAAAAGAGCATCATGGCGATGGATGCCATGCAGGATCGCGATCAGGCGGAAGTGTATCTACAGACCGAAGTGCTCGCGAAACTCAAGAAGCCAGCCGATCCCGAAGCCCTGATCACGATCCGTGATCTCATTGAACGACGATTTCCATGAGGACCATCGCCAGCGTTGCATTTGCGTTCATTCTTGTTCCATCCTTCGCGCAGGACCGCGCGTCGATCGAAGCGATCGGTAGGAGGTATGTGGATACGCTGGCTTCGGACTTCTTCCATGGACGCGGATATGTGAACGCCGGTGATTCGCTCGCGGCCGAATACATCGCTTCGGAATTCAGGCGGATCGGTCTTCAGCCGGTGAAAAAGGATCTCTTCCAGCCGTTCCAATTCAATGTGAACAGCTTCCCGGACAGCATGCGCGTTTCGATCGATGGAAGGGATCTGCAGCCCGGCACTGAATTCCTCGTCGATCCGCATTCCGGTTCCGCCCACGGTGACTTTGATGTGGTCCATCTCACTTCCGCCGAACTACTTGCACCGGAAACGCGATCCATGGCGATGGGCGTGATCACGGGAAAAGCGATCCATGTGAAATGGCCGAAGACGATGGACAAGGATTCGCTTCAGCTCTTCAGCGAATTGGAACGCGACCTGATGCACTACGGTCCGGTTCTGAAACGCGCAGGCGAAAAGCTCACGTGGAGCGTAGGCCGGGAAGCGCTTCCATTTCCGCTGATCGAGATCAAGAGCGAACGTTTCACGGACAGCACAACATCGATCGGACTTTCGATCAACAGCGATCTTCTTGTGCGCCGTCCGGCGCGGAACGTGCTCGGCCTGGCGAAAGGAAAAGGCAAAGGCGTGATCGTGATCGGTGCGCATTACGACCACCTCGGAAGGATGGGATCGAAAACCATGTTCCCCGGCGCGAACGATAACGCGAGCGGCACGGCGATGATGCTTACACTCGCCGAACATTTCAATAAGAACCCTGCGAAGCATGACATCCTGTTCATCGCGTTCGCTGGCGAAGAAGCTGGATTGGTGGGATCGGAATGGTGCGTTACCGATCGGCCGATCGATTGGGGCGACGTTAAGTTGATGATCAACCTCGACATTCTTGGCACAGGCGATGAAGGGATCACCGTGGTGAACGCCACAGAACAAAAGGAAACGTTCGATCGGTTGGTGGAATTGAACGAAACTGGAAAATACCTTCAACAAGTGAAGTCGCGCGGCCCGGCGTGCAACAGTGATCACTGCCCGTTCGTGAAGCGAAGGATCCCTGCGATCTTCATCTACACGTTGGGTGGAAGTGCCGCGTACCACGACGTTCATGATCGTGCAGAAGAGCTTCCGCTCACGAAATTCCCCGAAGTGTTCTTTCTGCTGCGCGACTTCATCAAGGGGATGAAATGATCGCCGATCACGAGGTTCCGAAAGCTTCGCGGGCATCGTTGGTGGTAGTGCCCACACCGATAGGGAACCTGCTCGACATCACGATCCGCGCGCAACGCGTACTTGCCGAAGTGGATGCGGTGATCGCGGAGGACACACGCGTGACCGGACGATTGCTGCAACATGTCGCGATCGAAAAACCGCTGATCAGTTTCCATACGCACAACGAGCACCGCATGGTAGAGCAGCTCGTGGCGCGCATGGCCGCTGGCGAACGGTTCGCATTGGTGAGCGATGCCGGAACACCTGCGATCAGCGATCCCGGTTTCCTGCTGGTGCGCGAAGCTTTGAAGGAAAATATTTCGGTGGAATGCCTTCCCGGCGCAACAGCATTTGTTCCAGCGTTGGTGAACAGCGGCCTTCCCGCCGATCGGTTCGTTTTCGAAGGATTTCTTCCGGTGAAAAAGGGCCGGCAGACTCGGCTGAAGGAACTGGCCACCGAAACGCGAACGATGATCTTCTATGAAAGTCCGCACCGCGTGTTGCGCACACTGAAGGAATTCGCTGAGATCTTCGGGAGCGATCGGCCTGCAAGTGTTTCACGCGAGATCAGCAAATTGCACGAGGAAACGGTTCGCGGATCGCTCGCGCAACTGGTGGCGCATTTCGAGAAGAAGGAGCCGCGGGGGGAATTCGTGGT
>JAEYYE010000386.1 GCA_023430945.1 Bacteroidota bacterium | reverse complement strand
TCTTCCATGGCATCACGGTGGATGCGATGTTGATCAATGATGAGCCGATCGAACTTTCGGGAGGAATTCCGGCGAACGGCTATTATTCCAATGCGGAAGGCGAGGTGATCACCGTGTTCGATCCATCAATGTATGGTATCGGTGTGCATGCGATCATTTACACGGCAGCCGATGAAATGACGGGTTGCCTCGGAACGGATACCTCTTACATCCAGGTGGACGTCATGTCCGCCGTGGAGATCGCGGCATTTGATGGGACCCAGGTCCATCCGAATCCCGCCCGGGATGAATTGATCGTATCCTGTGGACCGGACCGGCGGCTCGTTCTTTTTGATCTTTTCGGAAAGCAGGCCGGTGAATGGCGCACCACATCGGTTCGGACCGATCTGGACATTTCCGGAATTGCTGCCGGCATCTATTTGCTGAGGATCGAAGGGGACGACCGAAGTTCGCAGCACATGATCCAGATCCAATAAGGAACGGTTCAGCCGCGCATCTCCTTCATGATCATTTCGCTCAACAGGCGATATGTCCTTTGCAGGTCCGGATCGGTCCGCAATGCCTGGAGATGCCGATCGATCGTGGGCAGGTCGCCGCGGGCTGCCGGACCTGTAAGAGCTTCGCGGGGCCCCATTGCGATCGCGTTCTCCGCCATTGTTCCCCAAAGCTCATCGAGAAGGCTTGGATCGACCGACCGGCCGGTCAGTAGTTCCTGCGCTTTCTTCAGGAGGAACACCGGGAAGTTTCCCATGATCACGGCTGAAATGTGGAGCAGCGTGCGATCCTCATGTGTAAGTTCCATTACGCGATCGCCCAAGGCTTCGGCAAGCCTGCGGATCTCTGTGATCGCAGCTTCGTTGTTCCCTTCGTAGATCAGTGGAACGCTCTTCAGGTCGATCGGCCGATCGGTGCCGAAGGTCTGGATCGGCCAGAGAACACCGTGTTGTTCATGTTGTGAAAGAAGTCCGATCGGTGATGCGCCTGATGTATGGACCACGGTCGCTGCAGTTGTTCCGATCGCGTTGGAGACCTCTGCGATCGCGGAATCGCTCACTGCTATCAGGATCAGATCCGCAGTGGGTAACGGAGCGTTCAGTTGAAAGGAAGATGTACCGATCTGCTGCGCAAGCCGATCCGTCCGATCCCGATCGCGGCCAACGATCCCGATCAGATCAAGATCCGATCCGGCCAGCGCATGACCAAGATGGAACGCGAGTTTCCCGGTACCGATCAGAAGTATCCTCACGGTGCAAAGGAAATGGAAAGATCAGGCGGGCCGTTGATCCACCAGTTGCGGATCGCGAATGGGGATGGACAATTGCTTCTTCCGCCTGGCGCCGCGCACCCGCTGCACCACGGCCATCAACGTGCCCACGAACAACAACACGCAACCGATCCAAAGTATGTTGATGCCCGGGAATACGATCGCCTGCATCACCAGGAATTCCTTTTCGGCCACGTTGATGCCGAGCATAAGTCCACCATGCCCATGCGTATCCGGCGCGACGGTGGCGAGCCCGTAACGGATCCGGAGCGCATCCAATTCAGCAGCTTTTCCGGCCACCGCCTGGCCATCGGCATAGATCACCAATGGTCTTGCCTCGAACCACCGATCGGGCCGGTACAGATCGCGCACGCGCAACTTCGCGGCATATACCGTGTACTTCTCGCCGAGCATGCTCTTCGTAACGCTGTCGCGCACAGTGTAAACGCTGTCGATGATCACGAGGCTTGTGGGAGTTATGATGGAATCGCCGACGTGTTTATCGTACAACCGATCGGGCATCCAGCCATCGTTGGCAGTGTCCTTCACGGTTTCCAGATCCGCGTAGCGTACGTGGGTGTACAGATCGCGGTGAAGCCAATGCTTCGTGCTCGGCTCGGCCACATTGCCCATGCGCTCGTTCAATTGAACGAACGGCTTCAACTCGAATTGGAATTCGCCCGGCTGGGTCGCACTCCATTCCGGCGTGTTCCAAAGTGTGCGCTTATCGTAGTTCTCGAGCGACTGCCAATGTTCCTGCATATCGTGCAGGTAGTTCTCCGATGCATGGTGATCGTTGCGTGCGCGGATCAGGATGTCGCCGACCCGCACCGTGTCACCTTCCTTGTAGAAGCGCGGCTGCACATCGAAATAATCCATCGCATAAAGCAGGTTGTGCCTTTCCTGGGTCTTCTGCTTGTACGTCACATAGAATTCGCCCATGCGTACCGTGTCGCCACGGTAAAGAAGGATATCGCTGCTGTTGCTGAATTCCTGGTTCAGGTAGCGAAGGTCCATGCCGCGTGTGTTGCGGCTGATCTCGTTCTGGCGGCTGGTGCTGATCAAGGCGCCTAGCAACACAAGTGCGAATCCCACGTGTGCGACCGAAGCTCCGGCCTTGGAAAGATCACCTTTGAGAACCCGGCCGATATAAGTCGCGTTCGCGACGAAGGCGAATGAAGTTGCGAAGAACAACGCCATCAAATTCAATTCCGCGAGTTGATAGTTGAGCAGGACCGATCCCCCGATCGTGATCAACAGTGCGATCAATGCCGGAAGAACCAATTGCTTGAAGAATTTCCGTTGATCGCTGTTCTTCCACCGCAGGTATTGCGTGAAAGCGATCAGAAGTGAAATGATGAACGCGAATGGCAACTGCCATTTGTTGTAATGCTGGATCGCTTCGCCCGGCGGGGCCAGTTGCGCAGATGAAAGTCCTTCGATGAACGAACTTCCTGTCTTGTCTGCGAGCCAACCCAGCGGCTTGGCGAAAGGTTCCAGTAACAGGTTGAACACCGGCACCGATGTGCTGAACGTGATCTGCGCAGCGCTTACGAGCAACACGAGCGAAGCGATGAAGATCCAGAACTCGCGCGACCAAAGTTCCTCTTCCGCCGTGGCGGTGGAAAAATCGCGGCGGTAGGCGCTTACGAGCATTGCGATCGAAACTGCGCCGAAGATCAAGATCGCCGGGACCTGCACATCAAGAAGGGTCCCGATCAGGAAGAGCGCAAGGCAGACGAACGCATAGAAACCACGCTGTTTCCGATCACCGATCATCATGGCGATCGCGAGTGCGATGAAGAAGAGAAGGAAGATCAGCAACCCGGGAAGCATGCCATCGCCGGTGAAGCTGTGAACACTCGTGTCGCCGAGCACGCCGCTGCGCGTAAGGAAGGTGGAATAGAGTACGAGGATGAAGGTGATCAGCGTGAGCAGGAATGTGCTGAACAGCGGATCGGACCTTTTCTCACCTGGCTTCGGATCGCGCCGGTTGATCAGCATCAAATGTCCTGCACCCACCAATGTGATCCATGGAACGAGCGACGCGTTCTCCACCGGATCCCACGCCCAGAATCCGCCGAAACTGAGTGCTTCGTAGGCCCAGGCACCGCCCATCAATATCCCCGTTCCAAGGATCATTACACCGAAGAATGTCCACGGCAGGGCAGGACGCATCCAGCCGCGCCGATCGCCTGTCCAAAGCCCGCCTGTCGCATAGGCGAACGGAACGAGTGTGGCTGCGAATCCGAGGAAGAGCGTCGGCGGATGGATCACCATCCAATAGTTCTGCAACAACGGATTCAACCCGCGGCCATCGGCGAATTGCGGGATCTGCTGCAGGTAATTCGCCATGTACGTCCACGGCAGGCCGATGTTCTCCGGTAGTTCGCGGATCAGCATGAACGGACTGCTGCCCACGCGCACATCGCCCACGTAGATCCCGAGCAGCATGGTCGCGAGGAAGACCTGCACGAGCGAGAAGATCGTCATTACCGGTGCTTCCCATTTTCCGGCGCGTGCGATCAGGATATTCCCGATCACCACATGCCAGAACGTCCATAGCAGGAACGATCCTTCCTGGCCTTCCCAGAAACAGGAAAGGATGAACTCCATCGGCATGGATCGATTGCTGTGTTTCCACACATAATCGTACTCGAACCAATGGCTGAAAAGCATGATGAAGAGCACCACCACGATGCCGAGCACGGCCAAGGAGTGAAGCCTGAAACCGATCCGGCCCACGCTGTTCCATTCGATCGAATTCCTCTGCGTGCCGAAGAAATACGCGATCATTCCGAGGGTCGCGCCAACGAACGAAACGATCGTGAAAAGGTGACCCAATTCACCAGCCCAAACGTGTTCTCCTATGTACTGGATCTCTTCCATACTTCAGTTGTGAGTTGTTTGTTATCCGTTGCCAGGCAACATTCAACTCTTCCTTGCGTCGAACCTTCGACTCCGCTCAGGATCCCTTCGACTCCGCTCAGGATCCCTTCGACTCCGCTCAGGATGAGCTTCAACCTCCAACCTCCAGCCTCCAACCTCCAACCTTCAACCTCCAACCTCCAGCCTCCAACCTCCAAC
>JAEYYE010000252.1 GCA_023430945.1 Bacteroidota bacterium | reverse complement strand
TTTCCTCCTTCAGCGGTTGCGGCGCCAATTTCGGATAGATGCACGATGATCCGAGGAACAACAGCTTCTGCACATCGTTCTCATGCGCGCTGTGGATCACATTGTTCTGGATCATCAGGTTCTCGTAGAGGAACTGCGCGCGGTACACGTTGTTCGCGTGTATGCCGCCCACTTTCGCCGCTGCAAGCACCACCACATCGGGTTTCTCGCTCTTGAAGAAGTCGCGCACGGCCTGCTGTTCCTTCAGATCGAGATCCTTGCTGGTGCGCGTAACGATGTTGTTGAAACCTTCCTTCTGGAGCTTCCGCACGATCGCACTGCCCACCATTCCGCGGTGGCCTGCGACGTAGATCTTGTCTGTCTTGTTCATGGTCATATATCGTTGGAGGCTGAAGGCTGAAGGTTGCAGGCTGGAGCAACCGCCAACCACATCGACCACCAACCTCCAACAGAACTTTTACTCAGCCTCATGCAAGATCCGATGGCCACCTTTCTTCAAATACACGTCCCGCTCGAAGAGTTTCACATCCTCGGCGACCATTTCCTTCACCAGATCCTTCAATTCATAGGTGTGCTTCCAGCCAAGGACCTTCCTTGCCTTGGTGGGATCGCCCTCCAGGTGATCCACTTCAGCGGGGCGGAAGTAACGCGGATCGATCGCAACGAGCGTCTTCCCGGTCTTCTTGTCAATGCCCTTTTCCTTCACTCCCTTGCCTTTCCATTCAAGCTTGATCCCTACTTCGCCGAAGGCCAGATCGATGAAATGGCGCACCGTGTACGTCTTCCCTGTTGCCAGTACGAAATCCTCGGGCTTTTTCGCCTGAAGGATCCGCCACATGCCTTCCACATAATCCTTCGCGTGGCCCCAATCGCGCTTCGCATCAAGGTTCCCGAGGAACAGGGTATCCTGCAGGCCCAGCTTGATCTTGGCCACGGCACGTGTGATCTTGCGCGTCACGAACGTCTCACCACGCAACGGACTTTCATGGTTGAAGAGAATTCCGTTGCAGGCGAACATGCCATAGCTCTCGCGGTAGTTCTTCGTGATCCAGAAAGCATAAAGTTTCGCCACGCCGTAAGGGCTGCGCGGGTGGAACGGTGTTTCCTCGTTCTGCGCATGGGCGCGCACACCGCCATACAATTCGCTGGTGCTCGCCTGGTAGAATTTCGTCTTCTTTTCAAGCCCAAGGATCCTGATCGCTTCAAGGAAGCGAAGCGTTCCGATCGCATCGGCATTGGCCGTGTACTCCGGGAGTTCGAAGCTCACCGCAACGTGTGATTGCGCTGCGAGGTTGTAGATCTCATCCGGCTGGATCTGCTGCACCAGCCGCAGGCAGGTCACACTATCGGTCATATCCCCATAGTGCAGGTGGAAGGGCCGCCCCTTCTCATGCATGTCATGGTACAGGTGATCGATGCGATCGGTATTGAACAGCGAACTGCGGCGTTTGATACCGTGCACTTCGTAACCCTTGTTGAGCAGCAATTCGCTCAGATACGCGCCATCCTGGCCTGTGACACCAGTGATCAACGCCACCCTGCGCGGTTTCGCATGGCCGTTCATCGAAACCTCGGGCTGTGCCTTCGCCGCTTTCGCTGCGGGTTTGGCCGCCTTGCCGGTCACAGCTTTCTTTTTGCTGGAGCTATTGGTCTTCTTGCTACTCATATGTGTTCATTGAACGATGAACCAATTGTTCATCAGGTCTTTTTTGTTGTAACGCATGGGTGCGTTGGTCTTCACATCGGTGATCTGTTTGCCGGCGCCCAGGCATATCGCATGGCCTGCTGCAGTATCCCATTCCATGGTGGGCCCGAAGCGCGGATAAACATCGGCTGTGCCTTCAGCCACCAGGCAGATCTTGAGCGCACTGCCGATCGAAGTGATCTGCACATCCTTGTTCTCCTCCCTTTTGCGACGGATGAACGCTTCTGTCTCGGCACTAAGGTGCGATCGGCTGCTCACAATGGTATAGTCGGATCGTACGGTGCCTGACATGGGCAATCTGGAGGACATCGCGGCCCGGTCATACGCGGTAAGCTTGCGGAAGGTTGCAGCATTTTCCTGCCGGTAGGAACCGGCACCCTGCCAGCCGAAATAGAGCAGATCCGTAACAGGAACGTAAAGCACACCACCGATGGGGATCGAGATCCCATCGGCCTCCGCACCTTCCGGATCGCGCTGCATGAGGGCGATGTTCACCGTGAATTCGCCGTTGCGCTTCACGAATTCCTTGGTCCCGTCCAAGGGGTCCACGAGCCAGTACATTTCCCAATCGCGACGTTCCTCGGGCGAAACTTTCGATCCTTCTTCACTTAGGATGGGAAGTGACCTGACGGAAAGCACCTCCTCGATCGCGAGATGCGCGTTGCGATCGGCCTCCGTGAGCGGCGACCGATCGTCCTTCAACTGTACCTCGAACTCGCCCGCGTACACGCGCAGGATCTCCCGGCCGGCGGCAAAAGCCGCATCGATCGCGTGTCCGATCAGTTCAGGAAGGTGCTTTTGGGCCATCGCGCCGCGAAGTTAACCCCGCAATTTGCGCGACCGACCGGCAGCAATGAAGATGTGAACGATCATGACCTGACCCGGATGAGTGAAGGGACCGATCCATCGATCCCTTCACTCCGTGGATCGACCCGCTTCAGGCCTTGCCGAGGATCTTGAACATACCGGTGCCGCAGGTGGGGCAGGTGCCCTTCATCGCCTTGCGGCCGTTGGCCATTTCAACCTCCTTGGCATCTTTCATTTCGCGCTTCGCCTTGCACTTTACACAGTAAGCTTCAACCGCCATGGTATATGTTTTTTTGATGGAATTGGAGTTCCAAGATAAGGGCGATCCGAAGCGGATGGTACCCTCGATCATTCCGATCAGCTCCCGGCCGGGTTCGATACAGAGGCTCCAAGCCTTATTGAGCCGGGTCTTCAGCAGTCTTCCGCCGCCAGAAGATGAAGCCATTCTTGCGGCCGATCTCCTCGAAATTTCCGATCGCGATCACTTCTTCTTCCGCGGTGATCTTGCTCACGCCGTACACGGACACGTTCACTTCGCCGTGCTTCAGCCTTTGCTCATCGTTGGCTTTACTGTGGATCGGCGGTTGTTTTCTCGTGTAGAACAGGTGCGCATAACTTTTGAAGAACAACGGGATCGTGTAGCTCTCTTCACCCTGACGCTGTTCGTAGAATTCGATCGCGGCGCGTTGCGAATACCCTTCGATCCGATTGATGAAGAAGTAGAGCGTGATCGTTACGAAAAGCGCCGATCCAATGAAGAGCGTGAGGATGCTCTGCTTGAAGAGCGCCCGCGCGTGAAGCCAGTGCGAAACGATCAACACACCGAGCAACCAAAAGCCCGCGAGCGCTTCGAAACCTGTCCACTGCACTTCCGCATCAAGATTCGCAAGTGCGAACGGATCCTGGGCGAACAGCGGCTTGATCAGATCGATGTTCATCCCAAGGAAAGGCAAGGCGATCGTGATCAGCACGAACAACATCCCGATCGCACCGATCGCAAACCTTGGCCAGCCGAAACTTTCGCGTCTGCGCCAGGCCCGCTCCAATTGCAGCGCTGCGAGATATGTGAGCGGAAAGTAGGCCATGCTGCTGTAGTGAACGATCTTGGTGCGAACCAGGCTGAAGAGGATCAACACCACCCAGAAAAGCACCACCATCCATAGCCGGTGGTCATTCTGATCTGGTTCATCGGTACGCGTGGGTTGAATTAGCTCCTTCAAGGCGAAGATCGATGCTGGGAAACATCCGATCAGCAGTACCACGAAATGGTAGCCGAAAAAGCCGCCATGGCCGGCATCTTCGGTGGTGAGCATGGCCACCTGACGCCAGAAGAAATTCACCATGAACTCGGGTCCGTTCAAGATCAGGTCGATGGCAGCCCAGATCCCGATCGTGATCAGCAGGGAAAGCGCGATGATCATCAG
Source organism: Bacteroidota bacterium (assembly GCA_023430945.1). GTDB lineage: Bacteria > Bacteroidota > Bacteroidia > Flavobacteriales_F > PHOS-HE28 > PHOS-HE28. The sequence continues at coordinate 8,442 of JAEYYE010000252.1, read as the reverse complement.
TCTGCGCAACCGTACATAAAGCCTGAATTTTCTCACGACGAGATAGGCTGCGGCCATCAAGCCGGGTATCAGCACACCTACCGGACCTTTCGTGAGCACCGCCATACCAAGGAACATCCCGGTGAGCCATGCGTACCGATCGCGGCGGCTGTTGAGCGCACCTTCCTGTCTCTTGGGATCGCCTTGAACAAGTGTGATGAACGCGTGGATCCCGAGAAAGATGAACAGGTTGAACCACGGATCGATGATGCCGCTTCGGAAATACAAGTGAGGAAGTATCGAACCTGCATACGCCAATGGCCAAAGGATCGCAAAGACACGTCCGCGCAGTTGATCTCCGATCCGATACAGCACCAACAGCGTGATGATCCCGCACATCGCATTCGGGAATCGCGCAGCGTATTCGTTGATCCCGATCAGCTTCATACTGATCGCCTGCATCCACATGAACAACGGCGGCTTCTCATGGAACGGCTGGTAGTCGATCTGGGGGCGCAACCAATCGCCGGTGACGATCATCTCCCGCGCGATCTCCGCGAAGTTGATCTCATCCCAATCGAAAAGATGCACCGCACCCAGGCCGGGAAGGAAAAGCAGCGCAGCGCCGAGGATGAAGTAGAGCTGGACGCGCAGGCGCGATGGCATGTGGGCGAAGGTAGGATCGGAGTGAATGCCTGGGGTCGGTTTTCCTATCTTTGGATAATACTGTCATGGGGGCTTCATTAACCGTCAACGATATAATCGATCAGGTGAAACGACTTGATCGGAAAAGTCGACTTAGTTTTTTCAAAGGCTTGCCGAGCTATTGAAGAAAGATGAATTGCCCAAATTGAGTACCATGCGTCTTAGTTCTCTATCCGGTATGGGTAGTGAAATTTGGAAAAGTTCCAAGGAGATCGATGGTCACATTGAAGGTGAGCGGCAATGGTGATCGAAGATCTTACGTCGAAGATCGTCTTTCTCGATACTGCACCGCTGATCTATTTCATTGAAGGGCACAGCCTTCACCAAGAGAAACTTGTCAGACTTTTCGATCTGGGAGATAAAGGTGAACTGTCATTCATTGCTTCTACGCTCACACTTCTCGAAGTACTGGTTAAACCGTTACGGGAAGGCCAACCTAAGATCGCAGATCAATACAGGAAGATCCTGACGAGTGCCACTGCGATCGAGATCAAGGGTACCACTATATCGATCGCCGAACAGGCTGCGATCCTAAGAGCGAAGTACGGATACGTACACCGGATGCAATTCAACTCGCCACATCGATCGAAGCGGCGGATATCTTCGTGACAAAGACGTTCGGCTGAGATCGATACGTGAAATAAACGTAGTAACGATGGCTGAACTCAGGCTATCAGCGTAGGCCGAGGATGAAGTAGAGCTGGACGCGCAGGCGCGATGGCATGGCGGCGAAGGTAGGATCCATGCATTTCCATCGCACTTAGTACCAAGATTTGGTACTTTTGACCATCAAGATCATTGCCTATGAGCAAGAACACCTCCATATCGCTCGGCAACTACTTCGAACAATTCGTTCAAGAGCAGATCACAGCCGGACGCTACAAGAATGTGAGTGAAGTGATAAGAGCCGGATTGCGTTTGCTCGAAAATGAAGAAAGCAAAGTGAGCGCGCTGCGTGCCGCCATAAAGGATGGTCTCGAAAGCGGTAAGGCCAAACGATTTGATCCAGAAAAAAATCTTGCCGAACTAAAGGCCAAACGCCGGCGGAATGGCTGAGTATCTCCTGACCCCATTGGCAGTTGATGATCTCAACGAGATCTGGAATTACACGGTCGAGAAGTGGTCGGAAGAGCAGGCTGATAAATACTATGGAATGCTCGTCGATCTATTTGAGAAGCTAGCGGAAGAACCTGATCTCGGCAGACGCTATGATCTCATTCGGAAAGGTCTTATGGGAATGAAGGCTGGACGTCACGTGATCTTTTATCAATTCAGAAGAACCGGCGTGATCGAGATCATCAGGATCTTACATGAAGAGATGGATCTTGAAAGCCGGCTTACAGATCCAAGTTGACAACAGCTCAAGATTATCTGCCGCGTGATCTCCGCGAAGTTGATCTCATCCCGATCGAAGAGATGGACGGCACCGAGGCCGGGTAGGAAGAGCAGCGCTGCGCCGAGGATGAAGTAGAGTTGGACCCGCAGGCGCGATGGCATGTGGGCGAAGATAGGATCAATATTAGTTACCTTGTTCGAAATGAAACCCTAACAATCATCAAAGTATTCGCTTCTGGCCGTACGGAACCGGAGATAATATCAGGAACGCCGGTCATTTCGATACAAGCAGGAGTTGTATCTGTTGGAAGGATTATTATTAATCAATCCTATGATTATCCAGTCTACAAGGAGCACCCTGTTAATCAAGACGCATTGGCCACTATAGCTACTGATCTGATCAAGAAAGAGAAGCCTGAGTATTTGGAATCGGAAAACGTCATAACGATATTGTGTCCTTCGTCATTAGCTAATACAATGCAGTGGTAAGGTGACGAAATTGCGGTCAAATCCCGACACATAGATTATTTCATGACAAAAATTACTCGTATTGAATTAGCGACCAAGCAACTCAGATCTGCCATCCAGCTATTAAATCGCCGTGATTATATATCTTCCCTGACCTTAGCCGGAGCTGCCGAAGAAATACTCGGACGAATTGCTGAAAAGCGAACCGGCATCAATGCACTCATTTCAGAGAAGTTATTCTACGAACAATTGTCAAAATTGATTAAACAAGCATCACCAAGCCGAGAAAAGATTATCCGGTTACGAAATCGTGTTAAAAATGAATTAAAGCATAATGACTCTGGTGAAGACGATATTTTGGATCATGATTTCCAAAGCGAAGCGGAGGACCTGATAATAGCTGCCATCAATAATTACACTTTCATTTACGGCTATCCTCCAAATGATCGCGTAATAAAGAAATATTGGGACGAGCGGACGTAATCCCCCTCACCCCAACACCACCCGCTCCCGCACCACCTTCCGCCTCTCCCCCAGCACATCCCACTTCGCCAGCCCGATCCGCGCAAAGAAGTACCGGAAACTCGTCGCCAGCACCCCGAAACCATACGTCATACTGCGCGAGAAATTGATGCTGCTGGCCTCCTCGAAATACTTCGTGGGGCAGGTGATCTCCGCTATATCAAAACCCTTCCAGAAGATCTGCGCCACGATCTGGTTGTCGAACACGAAATCATCGCTCAGCCGGTTGTAATCCACCGATCGCAAAACCTCGGCGGTGTAGGCCCGGTAGCCGGTGTGGTACTCGCTCAGCTTCTGCCCCATCAGCAGGTTCTGCGTGAGCGTAAGTATGCGGTTGGCGATGTACTTGTACATGGGCATGCCGCCTTTCAGCGCACCCTTGCCCAGGATGCGTGAGCCGAACACCACCGGATACACCTCATTGCCGAGCAGCGCGATCATGCTCATCAGCAGCTTCGGTGTGTACTGGTAATCGGGGTGCAGCATCACGATGATGTCGCCGCCAAGCGCCAATGCCTTGTCATAACAGCTCTTCTGGTTGCCGCCATAGCCGCGGTTCACCTGGTGCTCCACAATGTGCCGGATACCGAGCCCGCGCGCCACTTCCACGGTATTGTCGGGGCTGCGATCATCCACCAGCACCACCTCATCCACCACATCGAAGGGGATCTCGCTGTAGGTCTTCTGCAGCGTAAGCGCCGCACGGTAGGCGGGCAACACCACGATCACCTTTTTCCCAAGGTACATGGGGCAAAGATGGGGGGTTAGGTTGGATGTTGGAGGTTGGAGGCTGGAGGTTGGAGGTTGGAGGCTGGAGGCTGGAGGTTGGAGGTTGATGCCGTTGAGGGTTGGGCGAATTCCTGTCAGGTCGTGTCTTCGGCTGCAAGTCCTCGCAAATGGTCTTCTGCCGCTTCGCTCCCTCTCCTTCGGTGAGGGTTTGGGGTGAGGGCTGCGGGCTTTCCGCCTGCGACACTTACGCAGATCCGGTGGCGGGCGAGTTAGATCCGGTGTTGCAGAAGTTCATTCCGAAGACCGATCCATTGTGGGTAACGACCCGAAATCGCGTAAGCGGCCGCAGCCGGTACCCCGCAGCGCAGCGAGGAGTAAAGGCGAAGGATCGCGACCTGACAAAAACCCGCCCGAACCATCCACATGGATCAGATCCAAGATCGGACGCCCGGCTTCCGACCCAAGACTTCCGACTTCAGACCGTACCCATATTCACTTCCACCGCTCCGCCACGCTCACCAGGTAAACCCCGCCCAGCACCAACGCGATCATACCGATCTGGCCCAAGGTGATCACCTCGTGGTCGAAGATCCCCCAACCGATCGCTACGATCGGCATGAGGTAGGTGACCGATGATGCCCAGAGCGCGGTGGTGCGTTTGAGAAGCACGTTCCATAGCACCAGCGCGAACGCCGATCCGAACACCGCCAGCACCACCACGTGCGCAAATGCGCTCCAGCCATGCGGATGTGTGGCGACCGTCTGAGGCAAACCACTGCCGAACATCAGCACGATGCAGATCGGTCCCACGAACGTGAGCGCGAGCGCGCCGATCGCTGCCGGTGGCACTGAGTACAAATGTGTTTTGATGATGTTGCCGTTGATACCGTACATGGCCGTGGCGATCACCGGCATGAGCGCGTAGAACGACCAGCTGGGCATGCCGGCGGTGCTCTTCATCATGATCAAGGCTGCTGCGCCACCCAGGCCGAGCATCACGCCCAGAATGTGGATCCCGCGAAAACGCAGTCCGAATAGCAATGCGCCGGAAAGCAGCGTCATGAGCGGCGTAAGGCTGTTGAGCATGCCGCTGAGCGAGCTATCGATCCGGCTTTGTGCCGTGGCAAATAGGAACGCCGGAATGCCATTGCCGAGCAGGCCCGCACCAAGCAGCGGCCGCCAATGCGTGAAGAGGTGCCGGTAGTGTTTGAGGATGATCGGCGAGAGCGTGAGCCATGCGATGGAAAGCCGCGCCGATGCCAATTGGAATGGTGAGAGCACCGGTTCTCCTTCGTGGAAAAGCCCGCGTTTCATGAGAATGAAGGAACTGCCCCAGATGAGCGCTAGCACAATGAGCACCAGCCAGTCTGCTGCGCGGGTGCGGGAAGGTTCCATCGGTGCGGTCGGAAAAAGCGGCGCGAAGGTACTTGGCCGGTCGCCAGAGTATTTGAGGAACTGCGATCGATCGCCCAGATCGCATTCACATTTTTTAAATCGGGCGGATCATCGAAGTTCCGATCGCTTGAGATCCAGATCCGGCGCGGAATTCCATTGACCATCATGCGGAAGAGGGCCCGATCCGCGAACCACCGCGGCAAGAAAACAATCCTACCTTTGTAACGTTTCCTGCGTGTCGAGCGTCACATGTCCGTAATCCGATCGAAAATGGATCTCCGCTTCACTTTTCCGGCACTTCTGGCGATCGCATTCGCCAGTTGCAATTCCACCGAGCAACCTGCTGCTGATGTGGCCATTGCAGGGATCGAACGTACGGTGAAGGAGGTTTCGATCGATGGTGGTGAACCGGTGACCTTCGCCGACCTGAGCATTGATGGCATGAGCTGTGAGTTGATGTGCGGCGGCTCGATCAAAAAGGCGCTGGCCAAGCTTCCGGGCGTGAACAGCACCGAGATCAAGTTCATTGAAGGCAATGAGCGCGATCATGCGATCGTGACCTACGATGAAACGAAGGTGAACGATGCAGAGATGATCGAGGCGATCCAAAAACTTCACGATGGCCAGTACAAAGTGCTTGCGGTGGAGATCACCAAGCAGGTCCCTTCCAACGAAACCCACGGTTCCGTGAAGGTGGAGGACTTGAAGAAAGTGAACGTTTCCGCCCCGAGGATCGCTATACTGCCTTCGATCCTGGCTTTGCTTACGCAGATCATGCGTTTGTGATCGATCCTTGACACAATATTTTGACAGCCTCTTCGGAGGCTGTTCTTCTTTCCGATCCTTCCAGCGAGTGGACGGGGTAGGTAATTTTGCACCCATCCTGGCCACCGATCGCGCACATCTCGCACCTGTAACGAACTGGCTCATCACCGGCTGCATCCTCATCGCCTGCATGGTGGTGATCGGCGGCATCACACGGCTCACCGGCAGCGGCCTAAGCATCACCGAATGGAAACCGATCATGGGCGCCCTGCCCCCTATGAACGAGACCGAATGGCAGATCGCATTCGATAAGTACAAGCAGATCCCCGAGTACATGCTGAAGAACCAGCATATGGACCTCGGCGATTTCAAGGGGATCTTTTTCTGGGAATACCTGCACCGCAATTGGGGCAGGCTCATGGGCCTTGTCTTCATCATTCCATTCGCGATCTTCTGGCGGAAAGGCTTGTTGAAAGGCTGGTTGCTGAAGCGCAGTTGGTGGATCCTGATCGGCGGCGGACTTGTAGGCGCACTCGGCTGGTTCATGGTGGCCAGCGGCCTGCAGGATCGCGCCGATGTGAGCCACTATCGCCTGGCGATCCATCTCTGCGCGGCTTTCGCAGTTTTCTGTCTTGTGCTGTGGACCATCTTCGATATCCGATCGGAGCGTCGTGCATTCCGATCGGATGGATCTTCGATCGGGAAATGGAGCCGCTGGCTACTTGTACTATTGGTGATCCAGATCGTGTGGGGCGCATTCACCGCCGGAATGGACGCCGGGCGGATCTACAATACGTGGCCATTGATGAACGGCGAGTTCATGCCGGAGAACGTGCTCGCCACGGAAAGCGCTTGGACCAACTTCACCGATCACAAGGATGGCGTGCAATTCATCCATCGCAACCTGGCGTATCTCGTCGCGATCGGTGCGATCGCTCTGGGTATTTCGCTTCGCAAACGGATCGAATTGCGAGTGCTATCCAACTGGCTCTTCGGTGCGGTGATCTTGCAATTTTTGCTCGGTGTGTTCACATTGTTGACGCAAGTTCACATTGTGCTGGGAGTGGCGCATCAGTTGGGTGCGCTGGTGTTGTTGAGCGTGCTCTTGGCGGTGATGCATCGGACGGGGCGGGAAAAATCTGATATTCGCCATTAGACCACTTGAATGTGAATCAGAGAGATCCACGGATCGCACACTTCACAATAGCCTTATTGGCATTTCTTACTTCCCAACTGATATTAACAATATTGATCGCATGTATCGATCTTGACCAACCCTATGAATTGCTTTGGTTGCGGTTTGATTCCGGACATTACTTGCAGATCGCAGAAAAGGGTTACGAGATCTTTCCCTGTGCAGGCCGATTTGGCTATCCACCTGATGCCACTGAATTCTGTGGCAATACGGGGTGGTTCCCGGGGTACCCACTGTTACTAAAAGGTCTATCCTATCTATTCAGTGACATCGTCCTTATAGCCGGAATAATTTCCAAAACATTCCTTTTCCTATCATTGGTCATACTTCTTGAGTTAACGCAGACCAATGAAATAGACCTGCGTAGTTATGTTATTGCATGTATTGGGGGTTTCTGGTTCGGGTCCATCTACTACAGCGCGATATTCCCGATCTCCGCCATAGTATTCTTTTCACTCTGCGGCATCTTATCCATCCATCGGCGACAGATCTGGCCAGCGGCCATTGCCTGCTTTCTTTCATCATTATTCTATCCGACCGGGATCCTCCTTTGCATTGTTCTCGCCCTTGATGTTCTCTTTCTGAAAGATGCCATAGGAACCCGAATAATCGCATCCCTGAAGTTGATCGCATCCGGAATAATTGGGTTATGCGTGGCTTTCTATACGATCTACACGCAAACACATGTGTGGGATGCCTTCTTGAAGGTTCAAGCGAAATATGGACATGGGTGGAACGATCCATTCAAAAGAATGGCAGAATTGCTGCGCTCCATCAAGTTCAATAGCGTTGAGTCTATCCCAGATATTCAAACTCTCATACTGATCGGTTTCTTCATTGGTCTGAACTACCTATATTTCAAAAGAAGGTCTCACCGATCCGATCTGGACACGGTCATTCTGTTATTTTCATGGATCTATCTATCATTTCCATGGTTCATAGGAGGAGATCTGAGCATGTATCGGGCGGAAGCACTATTAATGCCAATGGCAGTAGCATCTAAAGACCTACAAATGAAGTGGCTTATTGCAGTACTGATCGTTCTAATATCGCTATTCATACCAATGTCTTATTTGTTTTTCAAACAAGTATTGATCTGACATGCCCCTCCCCCACCACCTCACCACCCACTTCCGCGCAGTCCACTTCGGTGGCAATCGGACCGCTGTGAACCTGAAGAATGAACTCGCCAGCGTCACCTGGGAGCAGGCCATCACCAAAGTCCATTCCTTCAACACGATCGCGACGCTGGTGTATCACATCCATTATTTTGTTCATGTTACACTGAAGGTGCTGCAGGGCGGGCCGCTGGGTGCGCACGACCGGTTCAGCTTCGATCACCCACCAAT
>JAEYYE010000192.1 GCA_023430945.1 Bacteroidota bacterium | reverse complement strand
CTCGATGGTGAGGCAGCCGGTGAAGAGCAACAGGATGGCGGCCGCCGCGATGATCGGTGATCTGAGCTTGAACATGTTTCGTATTCGGTGTGCCAAGGTAGAACTTAGCGTTCGTGGTCCATCGCTTTCTGCCCGGTGGTGATCTCCGATCCGAGCAGTAAGCGGCGCAGCGTACGCTGGAAACGCGGGAAACGGAACAGATCATTGTGGTGCGCCTTGGCGAAGGTGAACATCTCTCGTTCCACCGTTGATGGGATGCACGAGTACAGTTTGAGCGCGCTGGTGTAGGGAACCACATTATCCTTTTTTCCGTGGAAGATGTAAACCGGACATTTCACATGGCGGATCGCGCGATCGTTCCTGAACCGGTAACGGAGCAGCAGCCGGTAGGGAAGGATCGGCAGGTACGATCGGGCCAGATCGAGCAGGTTCGCGAACGGGGTCTCCAGCAGCAACATCCGCGGATCTCGCACAGCTGCCAACGGTGTGGCCATCGCACTGCCAAGGGAGCGCCCATAGAGCACGATCCGATCCCCGGACCATTCCGATAGCAGGCTTTCGTACCACAGCAAGGCATCGGCATGTAACGCTTCCTCACTCAGTTTGCCCCGGCTCTTGCCATACCCGCGATAATCCGGCATCAGCAGATCGAAACCCATCTGGGTGAACCGCGCCGCCTGCTTTCCCCAACGCCGCAAAGTGCCGGTGTTCCCATGGAAATAGAGGATCACTCCGCGCGGTGCCTTCGTCCTGAAGTACAAGGCATGTAACTGCGAGCCATCCTCCGCCTGCACGAATCGTTCCTCGAACTCGCCGGGAAAGTTGAACTTATGCCCATGCAGAACCGGGTAACGAATGAAGATGAACCGCTCCTGGAACAGGTAATAGAAGAGCACAAGGCCCGTATAACCCACAAGGATCGTGAGCAGGAGAAGGCCCAGCAAATACATCGCCCGCGAATTTACCGCGCGTGGGCACAGGTTGCGCGATCTTTGGGCGTGCGCCGGCACCTGCTGTTCATCGTCCCGATCGTTTGCCTGCTCGTGGGGAACGCTTCAGGCCAGGCCATTCTGGCGAAGCACCTCGTGGTGGCGTTGGGTGGTGGGGGAGGCTACAGTAGGATCGCGGGCAACGATGAGAAGATCCGATCGGCATCGCTCGAAAGCTCCGCTGTAAGGTTCTCCTTCAGTTATGCATTGAGCGATCGCATCTCGATCGGCGGACATTATTCCAGGATCGGTTCGGTGGTGCATCCGGTGCTCGATCGGGTACGTCTCACGAGCTATATGATCGAAGGCGGCCATAGGATCCACAATGGCACCCATGCGGTGTTGGAAGTGGCCGTGGCGGCGGGCCTGCAGCTCACAACACTGCGCCCGAAGGATGTGTTGCTCCCGTTCGATGCGCACGGTGCCGTTTTCAATGGCAGCGTGCGTTACATGCACATGATCAATGGAACGATCGGAGTGTTCGCCGCTTTCGATCACATCATGGCGCCGGAAGCAGTGATCACCTTCGCCGGGGATCCGGTGCTGCTTCCCGATGGCCGCGGGGCAGTGATCGGCTGGCGCTGTATGCGCGCCACGGGCGGTGCATTCCTTCGCTTCTAACCCGGCCGCTTATTCCGTAAAAAGACCCATTCACTTTCGGTACTGTCCTCCGGAGAGAAGCGGTAACCATCGCCGGTGTATTCCTTCAGCAGCCGTGGATCCAGGATCCGGTTCTGGATGATGTGTCTTGCCATCGCACCGCGTTGGTGCTTGAAGAACGCGGTGAGCATCTTGTACTTTCCAGCATGCTTGTCCTTGAAGATCGGTGTGATCACTTCGGCACCGATCGCTTCGACATCCACAGCTGAGAAATACTCGTCGCTCGCGAGGTTGATGATCGTGTTGCTGCCGCTTTTCTTCAGAACCTTCTTCACCTCACCGGTGATCTTGTCCCGCCACCAGGCGTACAAGTCCTTTTTACCCCGAGCGATCGGGATCTTCACGCCCATCATCAACCGGTAAGGTTGGATCATATCCAGCGGACGCAGAATTCCATAAAGCCCGGAAAGTATCCGCAGATGATGCTGGGAGAATTGCAGATCGGCGGGTGAAAGTGTGCGCGCCTTCAGGCCGCGATACGCTTCGCCGTTGAACATGAAGGCTGCGGGAAGCGCGGTCTCTTTCTTCGTTGAAGGATCCCATTGCTGATACCGATCGAAGTTGAGCTGCGCGAGCTTCGGGCTCAGATCCATCAACGCGCCCAGTTTCTTCACGCTCAACGATCGCATCTTTTCAGCGATCGGGATCGCGTACTCGATCAATGCAGGCTCTGTGGTGCCTATGATCTTCGCGGGTTCTGCGGAAAGATCTTTTGCAGGAGAGAGAATGATGAGCATGGTCCGATCGAGAATGGATATGGATCAATCGATCAGTTGAAGAGCATCGATCCGTTCAAAATGTTTTCTATTCAAAGTGGCTAACGGTAGCTCCCTAGAAACTGCTGTAGCGGCAATGAACAGATCCGCCATACCGATCTGCTTTCGCTTTCTCTTCAGAGATGCATTGATCATGACAGCCGCATCGATGGCGTTCTCATCCAACGGAAGAACGATCATCGCTTCCATGACCACGTTCCAGAATGTCAACTGGGTGGAAGTCGCTCCAGCGAAGATCTCATACTTGGTCATTGCAGAAACGGCGAATGAATTCTCTCCCCTGATCAGTTTGAACCAGACCGACCTTTCCTTGTCCGTCTTGCGATAATATTCGATGAGGATCGAAGTATCGAGTAAGATCAGCGTGTCCGCCATTGATCGATGGCCTTTCTATTCAATGCGATCTGCTCGAGCTGCTTCTTTGTAGCCACGGGCCCGTTGAGCAAAAGTGAGGTAAGATCGGTCTGCGCCTTCTTCTCTTCTCTTTCGATCACCGCTTTCAACTTTCTCAGCTTGCCGGATGGCAGTTCCCGTACGAGCTTGATCAGTTGATCGAACGCTATTTCCACTTTCGCTGGCATCCTTCAAATTTAAGGGCAGGATCATCACCCTAACTCCGATCCAACTTCGGCAATCCCAGATGGAACTTCACGGCGAGGATCCGTACAAAGATCACCGTTAATGCCGCGATCAGTTCGTGGAAAGGTGACAATGAGCTGAACTGAAGCCCGACGAAATAAGCCACGCCACCAATAATGCATGCGGTCGCGTACAGATCCTTGCGGAAGATCAGCGGCACTTCGTTGATCAGCACATCGCGGATCACGCCACCGACCGATCCGGAGATCGTGCCCATGATGATGCAGGTCCACACCGGCAGATCCATGGCAAGGCTGCGCGTGATGCCCGTTACGGTGAACAGTCCAAGTCCGATCGCATCGAAAAGGAAAAGTGTGTTGGTCCACTTGACCGATCGGCTTTTGAAGACGGTGGAAACGAGCAACGCAAAACCGGTGATCAGCAAGTAGCGCGGATCCTTCAACCAGATCGGTGGAAGATCGAGCAGAAGATCACGCAATGTTCCTCCGCCGACGGCTGTGGCTAGGCCGATCACATACGCACCGAACCAATCGATGTTCTTGCGCGAAGCCAGCCGGATGCCGCTGATCGCGAATGCGAAGGTGCCAAGCAGATCCAGCAGTACGGTGAGATCGAACTGATCGGCCATTGATATTGGCTGAAACACTTGCTCCAAACTCTTCACACAAATGCGGTGATTTGTTTGATTTGGACTACCTGAGCTGTTAGAAATTCATCGGTTTTTTTTGAATCCATTTATTATCCAACCCATTACCGTGCTGGTAATAATTAAAGACCAAAAAATAATAAAAACGAATAAAAATTGGAATCCAATCATGTCTTCTAGGCTATCTTGTCTGCTAATAAATCCTGGAAAGCGGAAAATGAATAGCACTGGAATGAACAGAAGAGATAAAAATCCAAATAGGAGGGAAATATTAGTTAGAAGTGATAGAAGTCTTCTTAGGCCCAAATTTGAGGTCGCTAGAATTTTAGTTTTAAACAAAAGCAAATCTTTGCTAAAATTTTGATAATCGTGAATGGACCGATTGATTAGAAATATTAAAGTTGAACAGACTAAAATAGCCATTAGCAGGGCGCCAAGTTCCTTGTCTTGTTGATAATCTTTGAGATAGTAATCAATATTTAGTGAAGTTAAGAATCTATCATAAATTTGAGTTTCCACAAAATGATTGTAGCGATGCATTAGATACGAAATAATAGCAAATCTTACTAGGTAAATTAATGCTACGATTATTAGAATACTTTTAATAAGCCTGTATATTTTTCTAATAGTCATTTGATGTTAAGTCAGATCAGTATGATTGCCATTCACTATGTAGGCTATCCAGATTGCGAATATATAAATCCTGATTATGACCTCAACCGAAAGTCATTATTCGATTGCCTACACAGATCTTTTAAAGATCAAAATTCAATAGACTTGAATAGGAGTAGTTCAACTTAATGTTGAGCACATCAACGCCCTAATTCATCCCGCGCTTCTTCTGGATCACCTCATAGGCTTCCTGCACTTTCTTGAATTTCTCGGTGGCGGCTTTTTGCACTTCCTCGCCGAGCTGGGCCACCTTGTCAGGGTGATATTTCATCGCCATGCGGCGGTAGGCTTTCTTCACTTCATCGTCCGTGGCGGTGGGCTGGATCTCCAGCACTTCGTAGGCCGCGTTGGGATCGGTTACACGGAACATCGCGTTGAGCGAAGCGAGGTCCTTCTCGCTGATGCCCATATCGTGCGCGATGCGCTTGAGCAGATCGAACTCCGAGCGCTGCACCTGGCCGTCGGCATGCGCAAGACCGATGAGGTAATGCATGAGCTGCAGCCTGATCGGGTGCTCCATGTTGTGGCGGATCTGCACGCACACATCGTGGATCGGGATGTCGCGCTTGAGCACATCGCGCAGCACGATCAACAACTCCTTGGTATGAAGCACACCGAATTGCGCGATGAAGAATTTGCGCACGTGATCGAGTTCGCGGTGCGTGACCTTTCCATCCACCTTCATCAGTGCGGCCACGAGCACCACAAGGCTCATCGCCATGTCGCCAGCGGTGGTCACTTGCGGTGGCGGTTGTTTGGAAGGATCGTGGATGACGATGCCTTGCTGCAGGTGATCGATGATGGCACCGATCGCGAAGCCGATCACTGCGCCGATCGGGCCGCCGAAGGTCCAGCCGAGGCCACCTGCTATCCACTTGTTGTACGCCATCTCTTACCAGCGGCCGCCGGCGCCACCACCACCGAAACCGCCACC
>JAEYYE010000176.1 GCA_023430945.1 Bacteroidota bacterium | reverse complement strand
TCAGTCTCACTTACGTGCCCATGATGAGCGCGCTCTTCATCAAGCGAAGGACAGGCGTGGCGAAGCGCAATTTCAGCGATCGCATGATGAGCTTCTTCGAGCGGATCTATGCACCGGCGCTGGATGGCGCACTACGACACAGGTTGGCGGTGGTGTCGGTATCGCTCATATTGCTGGTGATCAGCGTGATCGGTTTTCTGCGCATGGGCGGCGAGTTCATTCCGCAGTTGGAAGAGGGTGACTTCGCCTACCACAGCATTCTTCCGCAGGGAAGTTCACTTTCCGCAAGTGTGAAGAACAACGAATTGGTGGAGAAGAAACTGATGCAGTTCCAGGAGGTGAAGATGGTGATCGGAAAGACCGGCACCGCCGAAGTTCCTACCGATCTGATGAGCCCGGAACAGACCGACATGATGATCATGATGAAGCACAAGGATGACTGGCAGACCGATGTAGGCTACTGGGAACTGGCCGATTCCATGTTCCGCGTGCTGCAGTCCATTCCCGGGGTCGAATTCGAGATCAACCAGCCGATCCAGATGCGTTTCAATGAATTGATGACCGGTGTGCGGCAGGACATCGCGATCAAGATCTACGGATCTGACCTCGACACGCTGAAGCTCTATGCCGATCGGATCGCTTCGTTGGTGCAGGAAGTTCCCGGTGCCGGTCCGCCGCAGGTGGAACGTGTCGCTGGATTACCGCAGATCACCGTGCGATACGATCGGGAACGCATGGCCGCGCTCGGTTTCGATATCGATGAGATGAATCGCACGGTGCGCGCGGCTTTCGCGGGTGAGGCAGCCGGAAGCATCTATGAGAACGAGCGTCGCTTCGATCTTGTCGTGCGCGCTGGAAAGGGATCCCGCACGGGGATCGAGGATGTGCGCAAATTGATCGTGCGTTCAGATGCAGGCGTGCTTCTTCCGATCGAACAGGTGGCTTCGGTGGAATACGAGGATGCTCCGGCACAGATCACCCATGAGAACGCACAACGGCGGATCTTCGTGGGCGTGAATGCGCACGGCCGCGACGTGGAAAGTCTGGTCGAGGAGATCGAGGAACGCGTGAACAGCGAATTGAAATTGCCACCGGGCTATTATCTCACGTTCGGTGGACAATTCCAGAATCTCGTGGAAGCCAAGGCGCGGCTCAGCATGGCGGTGCCGCTCGCATTGTTGTTGATCCTCGCCTTGCTCTGGCTCGCGTTCCGATCGCTGCCCGATGCGCTGTTGATCTTCAGCGCGGTGCCACTGAGCGCGATCGGTGGTATAGCCGCGCTCTACCTGCGCGACATGCCGTTCAGCATCAGTGCCGGCGTTGGTTTCATCGCCCTTTTTGGTGTGGCGGTGTTGAACGGCATGGTACTGATCAGCACGTTCCAGCAATTGAAGAAGGAAGGTGTGGATGATGTGCTCGATCGGGTGCGCAAAGGAACGCTCATGCGCCTGCGGCCGGTGTTGATGACCGCCAGTGTGGCATCGCTCGGTTTTCTGCCGATGGCCTTGAGCGCAAGCGCCGGTGCCGAAGTGCAACGCCCATTGGCGACGGTGGTGATCGGTGGTTTGATCAGCGCAACAATACTTACGCTGGTCGTACTCCCCGTCCTCTATGTGATCTTCCGTGGAAAGAGCAGAAAGACTTCGATCGGGCCGGCCGTTCCGATTTTATTGATCGCATTGTCGCCCTCGATCGCTTCGGCCCAAAGCGGCGAGACGATCTCGCTGGATTCCGCGCTGCACATGGCTTTCCGCAACAATGGAATGCTTCAGGCCGCGACATTGGGCGTGGAACAGGCCGAAGCGGCAAAGGCCGGATCATGGCAGTTGGAGAAGGTCGGCGTGTTCGTGGAGAATGAGGATGTGGCGCCCGCTTCACCGGAAGGGATCTTCAAGATGGGTCTTGGCTGGCGCACGGAATTTCCGACGGTCTACGGTGTCCGATCGGCGATCGCGCGTGAACAGATCGGTCTGGCCGAAGCTGAACTTGCGATCGCTGCGCGTGATCTTGAACGTGATGTACGTCTGGCATGGAATGCCCTGCAACAAGCCGTAGTCGAGGAACGCCTGATGTACCGCACGGACAGCATCTACGCGGCGCTCGGCGACATCGCGGACCTGCGTTACACCACCGGTGATGCGGCGTTGATGGAACGCGCGGCGGTGCTCGCACGCAGGCAACAGGCCAGGGTAGCGCACCAACGCGCGGTGAGGGCGATCGGCATTGCGCAGCTGGAACTTCAACGCCTCCTACGAACCGATCGGAAATTCAATCCGCAGGAAAGTCCGCCGATGGATCCGACGAAAATTCCGATCGAACCCGGTTCATCGGTCCAGCATCCGCAAGTGATCGGCGCGATGAGCGGGGTGAAGATCGCACATCAGCAACGCCGGCTGGAAGCACACCGCATGCTGCCCGATCTCACCGGCCGTTGGTTCGATCAACGGATCTATGGGGTGGAGGATCGTTTCCGCGGATACAGCATCTCCGTAGGCATTCCGCTTTTCTTCAACGATCCACGATCGCGGGTACGCGCAGCTCAAGTGAGGGAACGGATAGCACAGGAACAGGCCGATCAGCTGCAGGCCGATCTGCAGGCGGGATATTTCGCTGCTGTACAACGCGCGGAGCAGGCACGTGGAACCTACCTCTCGTTCGAAACGATCCTGAACGAACAGATGCAGGTGCTCGAACAGACCTCCACCGATGCGTACCGCGCGGGCGAGATCGGCTACATCGAAATGGCCGCGCTCATTGCGCAGAGCAACGAATTGCGGATCGAGCGGATCCGTGCATTGCATGAATTGAACGCCGCTCTCATCGAACTCGATCACTTCACCGGAAGCCTGCTTCCATTCACTCCAAAGCCATGAACAAGATACATCTTGTCCTTCTTGTACTGTTGATCGGAGCTTGTTCCGAAAAGGCACCGGACGCCGGAACAGAGGCCACTGCCGATCCGCATGATCATGCACACGATGGCGAAGTACACGAGGTGGTGGAGCTCGACCAGCAACAGATCGCCACGCTCGGCATCACCACCACCACCATGCAGAAACGATCCATGGAAGGCCACGTGCGGCTTTCCGGCAGGATCATGGCATCACCGGTGAGCAAGGCGCAGATCACCAGCCCGATCGGGGCAAAGGTGACCGATGTGCTGGTGGAGGAAGGCAGCCCCGTGAAGAAAGGCCAGCCGTTGATCGCATTGGCCGACATGCAATTCCTGCGCATGCAGGAGGAATTCCTTGTGGCACAAGCGCAACTGGATCGTGCCGGAGCCGATCTGGAACGCCAGCGCACGCTGGTGGAAGGCAACGCCACGGCGCGAAAGACCTTCGAACAGGCGCAGAGCGAAGCCGTTTCGCTGGAAGCACGGAAGAAGTCGCTCGCCGATCAACTGCGCATGCTGGGTGTTGATATCGACAAGCTTTCCAAAGGCAACACCGCCGATCGGTTCGTATTACGCAGCCCGATCGAAGGCCGCGTGAACAACATCAGTATCTTCCTCGATGCGCGCGTGGAACCGACCACGGTTTTGCTTGAAGTGATCGATCTGGACCATTTCCATGTGCACCTGAACGCCTACGAACGTGATCTCGCTTCGATCAAGGAAGGATCGAAGTTCAACTTCCAGGTGATGAACCTGCCTGGGCAAAAATTCACGGGAGAGATCTTCAGCATCGGCAGAAGTTTCGATGCGGATGGACGCAGCATTCCTGTGCACGCACACGTGGTGGAAGGAAGCGAGAAGCTGGTGGAAGGCATGAGCGTAACGGCCGAGATCCCCAGTTCAAGGACCGATCAATGGGCGTTGCCGGATGCGGCCGTCCACCGCAGTGGTGATAAAGGCGCGCTGTTCCTTCTCACCGACAGCACCGATCAACATATGACCTTCGAGCGGATCTACATCACACCGCAGACAAGCGCCGATGGTTTCACCTCCTTCACCACCGATCGCGAGATCCCGGAAAATGCGCGGTTCGCGGCGGATCAAGTGTTCTACCTATGGAGCACGCTCGAGAATGAAGGCGGGCATGGGCATTGATCGGAAGAAACCTCCAGCCTCCAGCCTCCAGCCTCCAACCTCCAACCTCCAACAACCTCAACTTCCGCTAACCCCTAGTAATCCCCCAACGTCTCCTCCAACTGCGCGAGCGCGAGCTTCAGTTGCTCATCATTGGGCGATATGCCGTGCCATTCATGCGTGCCGCACATGAAATCCACGCCGCAACCCATTTCGGTGTGCATCAGGATCATGATCGGCTTGCCACGTCCGGTCCGGGTTTTCGCTTCTTCCAGCGTTCCGATCACCTGGGCGATATCATTGCCTTTCGTCTCCAGCACATCCCAGCCGAACGCTTCCCATTTCGCACGCAGGTTGCCCAGGTCGAGCACATCCTTCACATCGCCATCGATCTGGCGGCCGTTGTAGTCGATCGTGCTGATCAGGTTGTCCACCTTGTTGGCCGGCGCGAACATCGCCGCTTCCCAGATCTGGCCTTCCTGCAGTTCGCCATCGCCATGCAGGCTGAAGACGAGATGATCATCGCCGTTCAATTTCTTCGCCAGCGCCGCACCGATCGCAACGCTCAAGCCTTGTCCGAGCGATCCGCTCGCCATGCGCACACCGGGCAATCCTTCATGCGTCGTCGGGTGTCCTTGCAAACGTGAATCGATCTTGCGGAAGGTGTTCAATTCGCTCACCGGGAAGTAACCGCTGCGCGCCAGCACGCTGTACCATACCGGACTGATGTGCCCGTTGCTCAGGAAGAACACATCCTGCCCCTGGCCATCCATATCGAAATTCTTCGGATCGTGCCGCAGCACGTGGAAGTACATGGCGGTGAAGAAATCCGCGCAACCGAGCGATCCGCCGGGATGGCCACTTTGTACGCCGTGCACCATGCGCACGATATCGCGGCGCACCTGCGTGGCGATGCGGATCAATTCCTGAATATTCGCTTTCGTAGTGATGGCGGTGTGCTCTGGCTTGTTCAAGGGAAAAGGATCGGGGAATGCGAAGGTAAGGCTGTGGGCGCCTGATCGGGCTGTCCGCTGTAGTTGCTTCGTACCGGCCAGCCACTGTGGCGCTGCGGTGGCTTCCTTCGGTCGCCTCCTCGCTGCACACATTGGCTGGCCGCTCCTTCAGCAAGCTGCCGCTACCATCCCGGGCGCGGTCACCTCGTCGCAAGCCGTGCGATCAGCTCGCGTTGCTCTGCTCCCAACCACGGCTCTTCACCCGCCGCAGCATTGGCGATGGCATGATCGGCATTGCTTGTAGCGGGGATCGGCACATGGCAGCGTCGGTCGCTCAGGATCCACTTCAACAAAGCCTGCGTCCAGGAGGTGATCCCGAATTCCTTCAGCGGTTCCAGTTCTTTCCTGTCGGGTCGTTCACGCAGCAGTTTTCCTTCACCGAACGGCCGCATCACCACCACGCCAAGGCCGAGTTCTTCCGCCAGCGGCAACACTTCCTTTTCCACTTCCCGTTGCCATGGATTGTACGGGATCTGGATCGTATCGATCCTTCCGGTGCGCATCACTTTCAGCAGTTCGGGGAATGCTGCGTGCTGGTAATGCGTTACACCGATCGCGGTGATCTTTCCTTCTTCCTTGAGTCTTTCCAACCGATCGAGCCGCTTCTGCCAGCTCACCAGATTATGCACCTGGTACAGATCGATCTTTCCGCCGTACCAAGCCAACGCATTGGCGATCTGTTGTTCCGCTTCAGCGTCATCTTCCGTCCAGACCTTTGTCGCCACGATCGCTTTTTCACGATGCTTTTCCAGGCATCTGCCAAGCAATTCTTCCGATCGGCCGTACATCGGTGAACTGTCGAAGAAGCGCGTGCCTGCACCGATCGCAGCATCCACCACGCGTTGCACGTTGGCTTCCGCTTCACTTCCCTCCACATCGAATGTCTTCCAGCTTCCCATCCCGATCACCGGAACAGAAAGCCCGCTATTTCCAAGTCTTCGCGTCTCCATTGCGTGAAGATCGCCCCGGTGGCGGCAGAACGGTACTTTCGCAGCGCAATGCCAGATCAACATCCCTGCCCCAACTGCCGATCGGCCATCACTTATCCCACGGGCTCCTCGTGGATGTGCGGCGAGTGCGGCCACGAATGGAATCCGGAGGAAGTTGCCGCAGAGAATGCTCCAGCCCATATCAAGGATGCGAACGGCAACGTGCTGAAGGATGGGGATGATGTGGTGGTGATCAAGGACCTGCCTGTGAAAGGTGCGCCGAAGGCGATCAAGGCGGGAACGAAAGTGAAGAACATCCGGCTCACCGATGGACCTGCAGGCCACAACATCGATTGCAGGATCGAAGGGTTCGGGGCCATGGCGTTGAAGAGCGAGTTCGTTCGGAAGGCGTGATCAGCGCTTGCCGATCAATTCGATGCCATCGTTCTGGATCTTCACCTTCCGGAGTTTGTAAAGCGTGCCGAGCGCTTTCTTGAAGGCCTTTTTGCTGATCCCGAATTCGCTGTGGATCTCATCCGGTGAACTGTGATCGGTGAAGGGAAGGAAGCCGTTATTGGATCGAAGCCGCTTCTCCAGCAGCGCGACGTTCGCATCGTTGTACTGGCGGAATCCGATCGGTTGCAAGGTGATGTCAAGCTTGTTGTCCTCGCGGATGCGCTTCACATATCCTTCGATCCGATCGTTCACAGAAACCGGCTTGTAAACCTCGTTCGCATGCAGAAGGCCATGGTGCCTGTTGTTCACGATCGCCGAGAAACCAAGATCGCTTTTCGCATGGATCAACAGATCCACCCTTTCACCTTCAGCAACAGAGAGCTTATCGTTATCAAGGTATTCAGAGACCTTGCTACTGCCATGGAGCCTGCCGGTGGATGGATCAAGGACCACTCGCACGATGTACCAGTTGCCTTCGAACATCTCACGCTCCTGATCACGGTGCGGTACAACAAGTTCCGGCTCAACACCCCAGTCCATGTGCGCGCCCCTGTGGTCAACGAATTGCACCTTCATCGGAGCGAATTCACCCACTTGTGCCTTGGGGAATTTCATCGATGCGACAGGGCTGCCGCCTGCATCGTGATGAACGAAGACGTTCAAGGTACCATCCACATCAGCGTTCTTCGGTGCTTCATTCTTTGGCAGTGGAACTTCGAGTTCGTCATCATCGCCAAGGATCACGCCCTGCGAGGTGATCCGAAGTATGCCGAGTTCCTGGATCCGTCCGATGCGTACCACATGGTAAAGGTAGCGGTAGCGATCCAAGCCCGATCGGCGGGGCATGCAGAATAGATCACCGTACAGGGGGCCGATCGGTCACGCTCTTGCCAGCTTTCCACCGATCCACGCCATGGGCAGATACGCCACGATCAGGTCCAGTGCGATGAACCAGGCCGGGGCGGGGATCATGAACGCGGCAGCGATCCCACCAAGCAGATGAATGCCGCCAACGATCAACGCCATCGTCATTTTCCGCGTCGCTGCGATCAAGGCCGCGATCAGTCCGCCGATCAGTGAAGGCACGGCGTGCGCCACGAACGGTGAGATCATGTGCCTGTTCTCCAGAAGGGTGAATGTTGATGGTTCGTTCGGATCGAAACCTGCGGGCGTTGGGATCATCCTCATCATCATACTGAGGAGGATCCCGTTCAGCAATAGACAGACGACCACGCCCACGATCACTGCGAGAATATTACGAAGCACAGGGTTCACTCCTGGAAGCTTTAGGGGGCCAAGTTAGAAGGAGTTCGCATGCTGGGATCGGGCGCTCGGCCGCACTACATTCGATCATGGCCAAGGCAGAACTGAAGACCAAGCTCAACGAAGCGGACGTTGATGCTTTGATCGATGCTCAACCTGAAGCGGTGGCCGCCGACTGCCGCACCATCATGGGCATGATGAAGAAGGCCACGGGCGAGGAGCCGAAGATGTGGGGCAGCAGCATCGCCGGTTATGGCCGCTACCATTACAAAAGTGCCAGCGGGCGCGAAGGCGAGTGGTTCATCACCGGCATCAGTCCGCGCAAGGCGAACATTTCGATCTACATCATTGCCGGATTTGAGAAATTCGGATCATTGCTGGAGAAGCTAGGCAAACACTCGATCGGCAAGGGCTGCCTCTACATCAAGCGGCTCAGCGATGTGGATCCCAGGATCCTTGAAGAACTGATCGTGCACGGGGTGAAGGAAATGGAGAAGACGCGCGTGCAGTAGAGCGGGAACGATCCACTCTCGTGCTGGCCGGAAACTTGCTTCGTTCCACGATAAAATTTCGATCATGGGAAGCTGGATGAACGATACGATGGCCACCGGAGCCGTGGCCACTGCAGCCACCACCGCGGCAGTCGCTTTTTTGGGCCAGAGGGAGAATGGAACGGCCACTTCGGCGATCAATGCCGTGAGCCACATGCTGTGGGGCGAAGAGGCCACGCACACCGATCGGCTCGATGCGAAGCATACACTGGCCGGTGCCGGTCTCAACAGTGCCGCGATGATGGCCTGGGCCGGCATGCATGAGATGTTGTTGCCACGCAAGGAAAGGCCATCGATGGGCAGGGCTTTGCTGGCCGGTGCGGCCACTGCTGCCACGGCGTATGTGGTGGATTATCATGTGGTGCCCAAACGCTTCACTCCAGGATTTGAAGAGCGGCTTTCGCAGCGTTCCCTGTTGGGGATCTATGTGACCATGGCGTTGGCGCTGGCCGTGGGAAGTTTGCGGAGAAGAGGGTGAGGCACTGACATTGGTGGTACAAGTACCGATCGCGAATACCAGGAGCCCCTTCTGCTTTGGATCATGAAGGGTTGAATCGCGACGACGCAATGGAACACGCGACGTTCTTGAATTGCTGCAGATGATCGCTGGCGCGATCGGCAGGCAACATGAAATGGCTTCTTCCGCTTGATCATCGAGGAGTATTTCCATTGATCGGATGTTCCTGCGTAAGGACCCGAACTGCGTAAGTGGCGTAGCCGGAAAACCCGCAAGCGATCCGCCGAACGGCGGAGAGTGCGGCTTTGCAGGCGAAGACACGACCTGACCAGATCCCGCCCCGAAGAACAGCTCAGAGAACACGGACTGGGATCTTTCGATCGCGGCCCAACCGGACATTCATGAAGGATCGGATGAATTCGTGAAGGATGTACATTCAACCAAAAGGTTGAATATATTTGCGCCATGTCTGCACCAAGAACACTTGATCGCACCCTGCTGGCCCTGGCCGATCCCACGCGACGCGCGATCCTGGCAAGGCTGGCCTCGGGTGAAGCACGTGTCACCGATGTCGCCAGGCCGTTCAAGATGTCGCTGAACGCCGTGAGCAAACACATCCTGATGCTTGAGCGTGCGAAGCTTGTCCAGCGTAGGAAAGTGGGCCGCGATCACTATCTCAGTTATCGATCCGGGCCGTTGGACAAAGCTGCGGAGTGGATCGAACAGACACGGCATTTCTGGGCTTCACGCTTGGATTCGCTGGAACGGATCCTGAAAGAAGAAGATGCACGCGAACGTTGATCACAAAACTCATTCACCATGGACAAGTACGGAACCTTGATCGCACCCAATACCATTCGTTTTGAGCGTCTGTTGCCCGGCCCGATCGAACGCGTGTGGGCCTATCTCACCGAATCGGACAAACGCGCCAAATGGCTTGCCAGTGGCGACATGCAATTGTACCCCGGCGGATCGATGGAACTTCACTGGCTGCACTCCGACCTCGATGCAGCGCCAAGCGAAACTCCCGAGCGTTACAGGAACGGTCATGCCATGAAAGCGAAGATCACCCGTTGCGAACCGCCGAACATGCTCGCCTTCTCCTGGGGCGCGCGTGAGGACGCACTTTCCGAAGTCGTGTTCGAACTGAGCGAGCAAGGTGATCGGGTCCTGCTCGTGCTCACGCATCATCGTTTGCCGGACCAGAACGAACTGCTTGGTGTTTCCGGTGGCTGGCACACGCATCTGGATATCCTGGTGGATCATCTGAACGGCCATACGGCACCCGGCTTCTGGACGAAGCACGCGGAACTGGCTGCGCAGTACAAAAAGCGGATGGATATGGTGTGATCCTTCTATCCGCTTATCATGTGGAAAGTGCGGAGAATAGAACTATTATTCTCCGCATATCGACGGCGCTTCCTTGGATCTCTCTGCGGTTCTCTGCGTCTCGGTCCTCTGCGTTGAAGAAGATCCGCTTTCCAGAACCATAGCTTCACGTTCCCATCAACACGATCCGATCCCGTAAATGAAACCCGCGAAGAACACGATCTGCCTTTGGTACAACGGCGACGCCGAGGCAGCAGCCCGCTTTTATGCCAGCGTATTCCCTGATTCATCCGTGGATGCCGTGAACCGAGCGCCGGGTGACTATCCGAGCGGCAAACAAGGCGATGTGATCACCGTCTTCTTTACCGTGATGGGCATTCCGTGCATGGGCCTCAATGGCGGACCAACATTCAAACACAATGAGGCCTTCTCCTTCCAGGTGGCCACGGTGGATCAGGAAGAGACCGATCGCTACTGGAACGCGATCGTAGGCAATGGCGGTCAGGAAAGCATGTGTGGCTGGTGCAAGGACAAGTGGTGGATCTCCTGGCAGATCACACCGATCGCGCTTACCGAAGCCATCACCGATCCGGATCAGGCGGCCGCCAAACGTGCCTTCGATGCCATGATGAGCATGCGCAAGATCGATGTGGCGGCGATCGAGAAGGCCAGACGGGAGTGATCTATTCGTTCATTCCAACCATGCGCATCCTGGTCTCGTTGCAAGCCCTGCTCACCCTGATATTCATCGTTGCTGTGTGGCTGCACATGATCCTACGTGGCCCATTTGGTACTCAGGCAAAGCCATCCGAACCGGGTTTTCTGCAGATGTGGTACGAGTTGCCCGGACACTTCGAATTCAACCTCATTTTGCTCCAGATCCTCTATCCGCTGTTCTGGATATTCACCAGACGACGTGCCTGGCCCAAATTCTGGCGCGGGGTCCGCACCGTGCATCTGATCGCATCACTTGCGGTAGTAGCACTTGTGATCTTCTTTTTTCTCTTTTCATGGATCATGGAAAAGGAAGGTGGCTGGCGAACATGACGGGATGACACACCACCTCACCAACTTCGCGATGTCCTGATCGTCGATTTCGATCGGCGAGAGATGAGACCATTGAAAACGCGCTCGGGATCAGAGTTCCGATATTTGTAAGGCAATGGGTACGCTCGCCGACATACTTGCGTGCTACGTCGCGAGCGCGCGCGGCTATTCGCCAAATACGGGCTGAAGAGTATGGCCGTGTTCGGTTCGGCCACGCGTGATGACTTCCGGCCGGATAGTGATGTGGACATCATGGTGGAATTCGAGCGGTCGATCGGGATCGATTTCATTGATCTTGCCGATGAATTGGAATCACTTGTTCAGCGCAAGGTCGATCTGGTGACGCGTGGTTCGATCAAAGATCGATACATGCCATACATCCTAAAGGACATCAAGAATGTCTGAACGGAGCAATGCACAATTGCTTCTTGATATGATCGAAGCCCATGAAGCGGGCGATCAGGTATACGGAGGGCATGACAATGGACGAATTCCTCCAGAACCAAAGGACATGTAACGCGGTTTTGCGCAACATCCAGATCATTGGAGAAGCCGCAAACCGAACGACCAAAGAATTTCGTGCAGGACGACCTGATGTGGAGTGGCGCAAGATCATCGGCATGAGACATCGCCTTGTGCATGATTACTTCGAGGTGGAAGAGAGGATCGTGTGGCGCGTGCTCAAGGATTATTTGCCTCCACTTACCGATCAACTGAAGATGATCCTCGCGGAAGGAGTGGAGTAGCAGAATAGGTCGTTAGTTGCCCGCATCGCCCGCACCGAAGCGATCGCGCGTCCCATTCACGCCACTGCCGAATTCGCATGATGGGGATGTTCAAGATGGATGTACGCTTTTAAGAAACGAGGCCACGGTGGAAGGAGTCGCCGCTTATTTCGATCGTCCTGTTAGGCGCCCGTAAGGGAATCGGCGCTTCCCATGGAACACCACGAGGATCTCAGCACGTTCATCATTCTCCAGATGATAGATGACCCTGTAATTCCCGATCACCACCTCGCGCAACGCCGGGTGACCGATCTCACGTACGACCTTACCTGCACGAGGATATGCTGCGATCAGGTCCGCAGCATTGAGAATACGCCGGATCTGACCTTGAGCATAGCGCTCAGAATCCTTTGCGATGTACGCGTATATCGATTCGATGTCACGGATCGCCCGCGCCGAGAATATCACTTCAGCCATTTCGCGAAGTGCTTCTTCGCTTCATCAAGCGTCAGCGTGCGACCAGCTTTCACATCGGCCATGCCTTCTTCGATCGCGCTGAGCAGCATCATTCGCTCAACAATATCGTCCACGCTGAATTTATCTGGCATGCTCCGGATCGATGCCAGCACCTTTTTCTTGTCCAGTAGCTCGGATCGCTTCGCCATGTCACAAAGTTAACGGCAACCTAGGATCTGCCGGTTGGGACCGCTATTGGAATGCTACTGTAGGTTACGATTATCTTGCTGTAAATGCCCACGATCGATGTTGTGGCCATTGAGCCGGCAGCGGTACTTTTGAAATAGATCGATGACCAAACAAACCCGCACCCACACCGCACCCCTGGTCGTCCTCTTCGACGGCGTGTGCAACCTCTGCAATGGTTGGGTGAACCGGGTGATCGACCGCGATCCGGATGGCCGGGTGCTTTTCCTGCCGCTCCAGTCCAACGCCGCGAAGGCGATCCTCCACGAAGCCAGGGTGGGCGAGGTGCCCATGAGCACCATCGTGCTGGTGGAAGGTGGCCGGGCCAGCGTGCGATCCAATGCGGTGCTGCGGGTGACGCGGGTGCTGAAGGCGCCGTGGAAATGGGCCTGGCCGCTGCTGGGGTGGATCCCTGCAGTGCTGCGTGACCTGGTGTACCGGGCGATCGCCGCCAACCGCTACCGTGTCTTCGGCCGGCAGAAGGAATGCCGCATCCCCACGCCGGAATTGAAAGCCCACTTCCTCGATCCCAACGATGTGCCAGCCGCGCTGGCAGCGGCCGGCCTCACGCACCGGCACCCGGTGGAAGCCCCTTCGCCGTGAACCCGGATACCGATCACACGCTCCGCGATCAACGGATCACCCTGTTCATCGCCCTCTTCGCCGCCTTCGCGCTGATGCACGAGCTGCTCGATGCCGTCCACTGGGTGGGGCATGGTGCATGGGGCATCGCACTGGGCTGCGGTGCCACGCTGGCGGCCGCAGCGCTGCTCGCACGGCCGCGCTCCACCCCACGGCTGGTGCTGCTCCTGCTGGTATGGACAGCGCACAAGGTGCAGGCCATGCCGGCCGTGCCCAACCACATCCTCTTCACCTCCATCGTGAACCTCACGCTGCTGACGGCGCTGCTGGTGCACGCGGTGCGCGGCCGCCGTAGATCCGTGGAACGCTCGCTCGATGAACTGGCGGCCCCACCGATCCGTGCGGGAGTGATCGTACTCTATGGCTTCGCGGTGCTGCACAAGCTCAACGCCGATTACTTCGATCCAGCCGTGAGCTGCGGTCCCCAGCTCTTCCGGGAGATGGCCGATCACCTGCCGCTCCTCCCCACAGGCACCTGGGTTGAATGGCCGGGCATCATCGGATCGCTCGTGGCGGAAGCCGCGATCGGCCTGTTGCTGATCTTCCGGCGCACGCGCGCACTGGCGATCGCGATCGGCCTGCTCTTCCATGGCCTGCTGGTCTTCCACCTCAACCTTTACGTGGCCTCCTTCACCGCGCTGGTCTTTTCGCTCTTCGCGCTCTGCCTGCCGTTGCCGTACGTGGAGCGCATCACGCGCTGGCGCCCCCTGCAGCCGGCCGCTCGGTATGCACCGCTGGCGATCGCCATGCTTGTCCTCATTGGCATTGCCGGACTTGCCTGGGGGCGGGGAGCGGACACACCGGAGGAACTGCGCACACTGGTGGCGGCCACCGTTGGCCCCCTGATGCGCGTGGCGGTCACGCTCTACGCCGCGGCCATCGTGGTGCTGGGGCTGCGCCTGCTCTGGACGGTGAAGCCTTTTCCTGTGGGCGATACGGTCTTCCGCTTCGGCCATCCGGTCTTCGTGGTGGTGCCTGTGCTGCTGTTGTTCAACGGCTTCTCTCCCTACCTCGGGCTCAAGACGCAGACCTCCTTCTCCATGTTCTCCAACCTGCGCACCGAGTTGCGAAGCACCAATCACTTCTTCATGCCGGTGGGCCTCCGTCTTGCCGGCTACCAGGAGCAGATGGTCATCGTGGAGGAGACGACGAGCCCGGCGTTACAGGTCCACTGCAGCGCGAAGGAGTGGATCCCGCTCTTCGAACTGCGGCGCGCGGCGGCGGAAGATACCTCGGCCGATTTCCGTGTAGTGTACCGCCACGTCGGGGACACGCAGCGCATAGTTGCCGCGCGTACTGGTGAGGCCGATCCCCTGGCCGCGGAGGTCTTCGACGCGCCCTCGCTATTGCAGCGGAAGCTCATCCTTTTCCGCCCCGTGCCGCCGCATGGTGAGGCTTGTTCTTGCCGGCATTGAGGGGTGTACGTGATGTGCGAAGGGGTGTGGTTGAGGATGTGGGCGTGACCTGTAGGTGCCGCAAGTTTGCGGCACCTACAGGTCGCGCTCTTCGCTATAGCTGCCTTGTCTCAGCATGTGGAAGCTGCGGCTGCGGGGGCTTCCTCCGGTCGCCTCCTCGCTCGCGCTCCACTACGCTTCGCCTTCGGCAGGCTGCCGCTGCGATCGCTCACGCTGGTACCCGTCCAGCAATGATGTTCTATTTTCATACGATGCAATTGCGATCCCGCAAGAACATCCGATTGAAGGGTTACGATTACAGAAGGGCGGGTGCATATTACGTCACCATCTGCACGCAGGATCGTGTCCTGTTGTTCGGGGACATCGTTGATGGTGTGATGATGCCTAATGCGATCGGTAACATCGTTCAACAATGTTGGGATGCGATCCCGGATCATATGCGGATGGTGGTGTGCGATGCATTCGTGGTGATGCCGAACCATGTACATGGGATCATTGTGATCACGGATGTGGCGGCCAATGAACCGGGTAGGGGCGGCGAATTCGCCGACCCTACGGCATCCGAACCGCCGCCGTCTGATGTTCCACGCCGCCCGCCCGTGGCCGTCATGGTCAAAAATTCATTGGGCCACATCATGCAGACATTCAAGGCCGCGGTTTCGCGACGGGTATATCGTGAAGGTCTTTTGCCACGCGGCAGGCCGATCTGGCAATCGCGTTATTACGATCGCATCATTCGTGATGATGGTGAATATCAACGCATCGCCGATTACATCCGTGACAATCCCGCAAATTGGGGCAAGGACCGGTTCAATAAATGATAACGTAGGGTCGGCGAAATCGCCGACCCGAATTTGCCGACCACATTGATCACATTCGATCATTCGTGGTCCAGCATCGGATCACCGGGCCGGCCACGCATTTTGCGTTAGGGATTGGACCGTAAAGCCCGGAGGGAGGAGCCCCGCAGTACTGCGGGGCGACGACTGAGGACTTATTCTATGACCTGTGCAAGTGCCGGCCGGTATTTTCTTCCGATGTAAGGAGTGCCCCGCTGGATCACCGCGCACACCCGATGGATGATCTTGTTCCTTATGGCGTTCAGCA
>JAEYYE010000066.1 GCA_023430945.1 Bacteroidota bacterium | reverse complement strand
CCTTCAACGCACGACCCACGACACCGCCACACCATTCATCGCCATCGAGGAATTCTTCGCAGGAAAGTCCCAGTTCGATCTCGTAAACACCGGGTTTTCGGATGTTGCCGCCAGCACTGATCAGTTTCGTTCCCGTGCTCTTGCCTACGCCGATCGATGCGTAGGCCTCGCCACCATCGTTGATGATCGGCACCACCGCTGCGATCGTTTCCACGTTGTTCACCACCGTGGGGCAGCCGTACAATCCTTTCACCGCTGGGAATGGTGGCTTGATCCGCGGATTGCCGCGTTTGCCTTCCAGACTTTCCAAAAGAGCAGTCTCTTCACCGCAGATGTACGCGCCGGCACCTACGTGAACATGGATATCGAGATCGTAGCCGCAGCCTAATATGTTCTTTCCCAACCAACCCGCAGCGCGCGCTTCTTCGATCGCTCGTTCCAGGATACGGGCCACATAGAAATATTCGCCGCGGATGTAGATGTAGCTAACGTTCGCACCGAGGGCGAAGGAAGAGACGATCATTCCTTCGATCAGAATGTGCGGAATGCGCTCCATCAGGTAACGATCCTTGAAGGTACCCGGTTCGCTCTCGTCGGCGTTCACCACCAGATAGCGCGGAATTCCATCGGGTTTCGCGAGGAAGCTCCATTTCATCCCGGTGGGAAAACCTGCGCCTCCCCTTCCGCGGAGACCGCTTTTCTTCACTTCCTCGAGCACCGCATCCGGCGACATCGATCGCAGGGCTTTTTCCACGCTGCGGTAACCGCCGAACCTGCGGTACACCTCAAGCCCGCGGATGCCAGGCTTATCGTCGTGTTCAAGGAGCAGTTTGCGGCTCATCGATCGGTGTAGTTCGAGCGGGTTTCTTTCGTTCGAAGCTCCTCGATCAATCGATCGGCCTTTTCGATCGTGAGGTCTTCATGATACGCAGCACCGCATTGAAGCATCGGTGCCGATCCGCAGCTGCCGAGGCATTCCACTCCTTTCAAGGTGAACATGCCATCAGCGGTTGTTTCGCCTGCATGGATCCCGAGCTTCCGTTCCAGGTGCGCGATCAGGTCATCGCTCCCGCGCAACATGCATGGGGTGGTGCGGCACACTTCGATCACATGGCGGCCAACCGGACGCAGGTGGAACATGCTATAGAAACTGGCGACCTCATATACTTCGATCTTTTGCAGACCAAGAACTTCGGCCACCGCATCCATGGCCTGCACGCTGAGCCAGCCGTCGTTCTCGGCCTGTGCGATGTGCAGGATGGGGATCAACGCGCTCTTGCTCCGATCGGCGGGGTAGCGCGTGATGATCTGCCGGCATTCGGCCAGCGCATTCTCGCTGAACGAGAACGGGCGGCCATCCATGGTGATGGTGGGTCTGGTGCGTGCGGTGATCATGCGTCCAATTCCCCCGCGATCACGTTCATACTGCTCATGGTGAGGATCGCATCGCTCAACATGCCGCCTTTTATCATTTCAGGAAATGCCTGGTAATAGATGAAGCAAGGCCTGCGGAAGTGCAGCCGGAAAGGCATCCTTCCACCGTCGCTCACGAGGTAGAAACCAAGTTCGCCGTTGCCGCCTTCCACGCAGTGGTACACTTCACCGATCGGAACTTCGGTCTCGCCCATCACAATCTTGAAGTGCCAGATCAACGGTTCCATGGCGCTGTACACTTCCTCTTTCGGTGGAAGCACCCACTCGGGAACATCGGCCTGGAAGGTCGTCTTGTCCGGTATGCGTTCGATCTTTTCCATGGCCTGGCGGATGATCGAGAGGCTTTCCCACATCTCCTGCATGCGCACCATGAACCGATCGTACGTATCGCCGTTCTGGCCGATCGGGATGATGAAGTCGAATTCGTTGTAGCGGCTGTACGGATCGGCCACGCGCACATCATAATCAACCCCGCAGGCGCGAAGGTTCGGGCCGGTGAAGCCATACGCCAGCGCTCGTTCGGCGCTCAACGGACCGCAATCGATAGTACGATCCATGAAGATCCGGTTGCGCACCAGCATGCTCTCGAATTCCTTCAACACAGGCGGAAGATCCTTCTGGATCGCTTTGATCCGTTGCCAGGCCAGATCGCTGAAGTTGCGTTCCCAGCCACCTACGCGACCCATGTTGGTCGTAAGGCGTGCGCCGCAGATCTCCTCGTATACCTCGTAGATCTTTTCGCGCCACTGGTACACGTAAAGGAATGGTGTAGTAGCACCTGCGTCCTGCCCGATGATCGTATTGCAGATGATGTGATCGGCGATGCGTGCAAGTTCCATCACGATCACGCGCATGTAGGCCACCCGATCGGGAACTTCGATGGAACAAAGCTTTTCCACCGTCATGTGCCAGCCGATGTTGTTGATCGGGGCACTGCAGTAATTCATGCGATCGGTGAGCGTGGTGATCTGGTAGAACGGACGGCGCTCGGCGATCTTCTCAAAGGCACGGTGGATGTATCCGATCGTTTGCTCGGCCTCCAGGATGATCTCGCCATCCATGGTGAGCACGTTCTGGAAGATGCCGTGCGTGGCCGGGTGCGTAGGCCCGAGGTTGAGCGTGGTAAGCTCGCTCAGGTCCCTTCCCTTCACAAGGTCGCGCTCCCAGGTGGTCGGTCTTTGTGTCTTCATCTTCCGAAGAACCTATCGTCCTTGTCCTGGCGGGTTGGATCTTCAAGCGGGTAATCCTTCAGCATGGGGAAAGCCGGGAAATCCTCCATGTTCAGGATACGTTTCAAATTCGGGTGGCCGGTGAAGCGGATCCCGAAGAAGTCGAATGTTTCGCGCTCCATCCAATTCGCCGCAGGCCACAGAT
>JAEYYE010000057.1 GCA_023430945.1 Bacteroidota bacterium | reverse complement strand
GCGTTGAACTTTCTGTCGCAGCTCGTGGGCAAGATGTACGATGAAGGCGGAAGGATCGCTGCTGCGGGCACAATGATCCCCGAGCTTTTCGATCGGTTGGAAGCGCTGGAATTCTATTCGCTCGCACCGCCGCGAAGTCTTGGCCGCGAATGGTTCGATGAGCAACTGGCGCCACTGATCGACGAACACAAATGGAGCATCCACGACAGAATGCGGACCGTTGCGGAACACATCGCTTCGCAGATCGCGAAGGAACTTCGGCGTCATTCAACTGGCTCTGTGATGATCACCGGCGGCGGTGCGTACAATTCATTCCTGATCGAACGGATCGAAAAAAAGAGTGGATCGAAGATCAAGCTGCCGGAAAAGGAACTGATCGAATTCAAGGAAGCCCTGATCTTCGCTTTGCTCGGTGTGCTGCGGCTTCGGGGTGAAGTGAATGCGTTGGCGAGCGTTACGGGGGCACGGGTGGGATCGGTGGGTGGGGCGGTGTATTGGGGATCTCAACACTCCGGCCATGGATAACCTTGCCGGATGGGTGAAGCTCGCAGCATTCGCGAGGGTATACTTTTGACCCCCGACCTGCGATCCGTGAACATGCATGATGCCCTGCGCCGCTTTGAGGAGCGCGCACCCGAGATAGTTTTCGAATGGAATGATACGCCCACCGGCGCTCGCGGCTGGCTGGTGATCAACAGTCTTCGCAGTGGTGCGGCCGGCGGAGGAACGCGCATGCGCAAAGGCCTCGATCGCCGCGAGGTGGAAAGTCTTGCGAAGACGATGGAGGTGAAATTCAGCGTGGCCGGTCCGCCGATCGGTGGGGCGAAGAGCGGGATCGATTTCGATCCGGCCGATCCGCGGAAGAAGGAAGTCCTCGATCGCTGGTACAAGGCGGTGATGCCGATCCTGAAGACCTACTACGGCACCGGCGGTGACATGAACGTGGATGAACTCCACGAAGTGATCCCGATCACAGAACGTTACGGTCTGTTGCATCCGCAGGAAGGCGTGGTGAACGGCCATTTCGCCGCGAACGAAGAAGGCAAGCTCAAGGCGATCCAGCAGTTGCGCGAAGGTGTAAGCAAGATCGTGGATGATATTGCCTATGTTCCTATTCCCGGGAAATATGCAGTGGCCGACATGATCACCGGCTGGGGCGTATCCGAGAGTGTTCGCCACTATTATGCGATCTATGGCGGCACACTGCGTGGCAAACGCGTGATCGTGCAGGGTTGGGGAAACGTGGCTTCCGCTGCTGCATATTACCTGAGCCGCGAAGGAGCGCTGATCGCCGGCATCATCGATCGTGCAGGTGGGATCATCGCACCAGATGGTCTCGGGGCGGACGAAGTGCGTGAACTTTTCGTGAACAAGGATGGCAACCAGCTCCGATCCGAGCGCATGCGGCCCTTCAACGAAGTGAACGAAGAGATCTGGGACCTCGGTGCCGATGTTTTCCTGCCTTGTGCGGCAAGCCGGCTGGTCACGCAAAAGCAGTTGGACCGCATGGTGGAGGCCGGCTTGCAAGTGATCTCAAGCGGCGCCAATGTTCCCTTTGCAGACAGCGAGATCTTCTATGGGCCGATCGCCGCACATGCCGATCAGAAAGTGAGCGTGATCCCCGATTTCATCGCGAACTGTGGCATGGCACGCGTGTTCGCCTATTGCATGCAACCAGAGGTGGAACTTACCGATCGCGCGATCTTCAGCGATGTGAGCGATGTGATCCGCAACGCGATCGAAAAAGTTCACCAGCGAAGTAATTCGCCCACACATATCACGCGTACCGCGTTCGATATCGCGCTCGCACAACTGAACCGATGAAATTTCAAGGAGCCCTGCTCCGTTCAATCCCAACCAAACGAACCAGATGCGTCTTCCGCTCTTCACCCAGATCCAGGACAATGTGGATGCCGCCCGCCAGGCGCTCTCCGATACCACTGCCACCGCCGGCACCACCGAACCCGTGATCGAAACGATCTCGATCTGGCAGCTCATCGTGGATGGTGGCTGGTACATCATGGGACCGCTCGGCATCATGTCCATCCTTGCGATATACATCATCATCGAACGATCACTTGCGATCCGCCGCGCCAACAAGGAGGAGAAGGATTTCATGAACAAGATCCGGGATTACATCCACGAAGGCAAGATCGACAGCGCACGCAACCTCTGCGCACGCAGCACCACGCCGATCGCGCGCATGCTCGATAAAGGGATCGGCCGCATCGGCAAACCGATGAAGGATATCGAGGTGAGCATCGAGAATGCCGGGAAGCTGGAGATCTACGAATTGGAGAAAGGTCTTTCGGTGCTTGCCACCATCGCTGGTGCCGCGCCCATGCTCGGTTTCCTCGGAACAGTGATCGGTATGATCGTTACGTTCCACACCATGAAGATCAGCGGGGCTGGTGTTGAGATCAGTGCACTTTCCGGTGGTATCATGCAGGCCATGGTGACCACAGTGGCTGGTCTTGTTGTCGGCATCATCGCCTACATAGCGTACAATACGCTCGTTTCACGCGTTAACAAGGTGGTGCAGAACATGGAAGCGCACACGATCGCGTTCATGGATGTGCTGGATCAACCTGCCAAATAGACCACCATGGCGCTCCGAAGCACACACAAAGTGGATGCGGGGTTCAACATGAGCTCCATGACCGATCTGGTCTTTCTGCTTCTCATCTTCTTCGTGATCGTAAGCACGCTGGTAAGCCCGTACGCTCTTCCGGTGGATCTGCCCAAAAGCGCGAACAAGACGCAGGAGAAGCCCAAGGTCTCCGTAAGGATCGATGCCGAACAGAATTTCAGCGTGAACAACTCCAAGATCGAACCGCTCGATCTGGAAGGTATACTGAAGGATGAAATGGCGAAGCATCCCGCCGATCAGGCGATCGTAATGCACGTGGACCAAAAAGTGCCAACGGGGGTCACCGTGAGCGTTCTCGATATCGCGAAGCGCAACCGATGGCGGATCATTCTTGCCACGAAGCCTGAATAGCACCGGCACGTGATCTGAAAAGATGGAAGCAGCATGAGCACACTGGCAATGGAACAACAACGCGATCGGCGAACCAGCGCGATCCTCACCGTGCTGTTCCATATCACTATGATCGTGCTGTTCCTGTTCTTCGGGTTGAAACAGCCCGATCCGTTGCCGGAAGAAACCGGGATCGAAGTGGCGATGGCCGATTTCGGAACGAGCCTTACCGGGAGCGGCAACACCGAAACACCGAACCCGGGAGAACAACAGTCCGCTGCCACCGCCGTGAACGCAGCGCAGGAAACGCCTGAAGAGGTCGCCACCGATGATGAAAGCGATGTGGCGGTGACCAAGCCTGAAAAGCCGAAGAAGCCCAAGCCACAGACCGATCCAAAACCGAAACCTCAACCGGAGAAACCCAAGGAACCCACGATCAACGACAAGCTCGCAGAAGCGCTCAACTCCTGGGGCAAGGGTGGCGGTGGCGGCGGTGAAGGAACATCCAACGATCCGGGCAATGCCGGTGTTGAAAGCGGAAAACCCGATGGCCTCGGCACTTTTCATGGGGATGGCTGGTCGATAAACCTTGGCGGCCGTGGGTTGGTGAAAGGGCCTAACATCACCGATCGGCCTGCGATCGAGCGGCGATCCATCGTGGTGATCACCATCAAGGTGGATCGGCAGGGAAAGGTCACCAGCGCATATGAGAACCTCACGAAGAGCAATACCACCAGCCAGGTGCTCTTCAACATCGCGAAGAAGGCCGCAAAGCAGGCATCGTTCACCGTGAAGGCCGATGGGCCTTACGAGCAGCAGGGCGAGATGACCTTCATCTTCGATCCACAGTAGCGTGAATTACGAGGAAACGCTGGCGTACCTGTACGCGCAGCTTCCCATGTTCCATCGGATCGGAAAGGCCGCATACAAGGCCGATCTGTCGAACACGCACCGGCTCATGGAGATCCTGGATCATCCGGAGCGCGGCTTGAAGTGCGTGCATGTGGCTGGTACCAACGGAAAAGGAAGCACGAGCCATTTCATCGCAAGCATTCTGCAGGAAGCCGGCTACAGGACCGGACTTCATACTTCACCGCACTTGAAAGATCTGCGCGAGCGTTTCAAGATCGATGGACAGATGATCCCGCAGGATGATGTGATCGCTTTCGTGGAACGCTTTCGCCAAGCATTCGAACCGATCGGAGCTTCCTTCTTTGAATGGGGAGTTGCACTTGCACTTCACTATTTCCGAGAGGAAAAGGTCGATATCGCGGTGATCGAAACAGGACTCGGCGGAAGACTGGACAGCACCAACGTGATCACTCCCGAAGTGAGCGTGATCACCAACATCGGATGGGACCACGCGGATCTTCTCGGCGGATCGATCGAGGCGATCGCTGCGGAAAAGGCCGGCATCATCAAACCGGGAATTCCGGTGGTGATCGGCGAAGCGCAAGGCACCGTAGCGGAGATCTTCCTTCGAAAAGCTGAAGCTGTTGGCGCTCCGATCACCTTCGTGGACCATGCCTCCCCCCTTCCCTTCCCGATCGGGTTGATCGGCGAGCACCAACAGCGGAACGCGCGTACCGCCTTACACGCGTTGAACGAACTACGCAACAAAAGGTGGATGATCACCGATGATCACATCCGATCGGGCTTCCGTAATGTGATCGCCAACACGGGGCTCATGGGGCGCTGGCAGCAACTTTCCGATCGGCCGCGAACGTTCGCCGATGTGGCGCACAATGCTGATGGTATCCGCGCCGTGATGCAACTCGTGCATCAGCAACAATTCGATCGCCTGCACATCGTGATCGGCACTGTGAACGACAAGGACCTGGGCCGTATGTTGAAGGAACTGCCCCGGCAGGCGGTCTATTACTTCTGCAAGGCGGACATTCCACGCGGACTAGCGGCAGCCGATCTGAAAGAACAGGCGGCCCAGATCGGCCTGGACGGAAGGGTTCATGATAGCGTAAGGGCCGCATATTCAGCCGCCCGCGAAGCCGCAGGGAATGGCGATCTTGTGCTCGTGACAGGAAGTGTTTTCGTAGTTGCTGAAGTTCTTTAGCACCGATCCGATCCTTTGCTATATTTGCCGCCCGTTCGGGAGCATAGCTCAGCTGGTTCAGAGCATCTGCCTTACAAGCAGAGGGTCCTTGGTTCGAATCCGAGTGCTCCCACAAACCCGGTCAACTTGACCGGGTTTTTTCATTTGTCATATTCCCGGCTCTTCAGTGCCGAACTTTATCCATGGATCGCTCATCGATCCGCAGAGAAATGCAAGAGGGAACGTTGGTCCTGGTGAACGAGCGCGACGAGGAGGTCGGCACCATGGGCAAGCAGGAAG
>JAEYYE010000039.1 GCA_023430945.1 Bacteroidota bacterium | reverse complement strand
CTTCCTGGCCTTTTCGATCAGCCTGCGATCGTACGGTTCGCTCATGTCGGGAAAACGAGTCCCGAGTTCATCAATGTTGGGCCCGATCAGCGGGTTGGGGAACAGATTGATATGATCGGTGATGATCATGAGATCACCCACTTCCATTTCTGGATCCACGCCGCCGCATGCGTTGCTGAGGAAAAGCCGCTTGATACCGAGCAGCTTCATCACCCGCACCGGCAGCACCACCTCGGCCATGCTATAACCTTCGTAATAATGAAAGCGGCCCTGCATGGCCACGACAGGTTTTCCCGCGAGATGGCCGAACAACAATTTGCCGGGATGTCCTTCCACCGTGCTCAGCGGAAATTCCGGGATCTGTGCGTACGGGATCGAATATTTCACATCGATCTCTTCTCCCAACTTGCTAAGGCCGGTGCCAAGAATGATCCCGGTCTCGGGAACGAAGCCGCCCGTAACTTCCTTGAGATGTTCAGCTATGCGCTGGATCTTTTGCAACATGTTCCCTTATTAAAGCTGAAAATCGATCTGGATCGTTCAAGATCACCGCCCGCATGCCGATCACCGCGATCGGGATCCCGTTGAGCTCGCCCGCAGCGATGTGCGGACGTAAACGAACAGCATCTTTTTCCGTGGTGACCAGCACTTTCCGATCGGGTGCAAATCTACTCCATCGCTCCTGCAGCCCCCGCAGATCGTGCGGGGTGAAGTAATGATGATCGGGAAATTTGGCGTGTTCGATCCGTGAAGCGAATGAGCGCAAGTGCTGCACGAGCGGAGCTGGATCGGCGATCGCAGTTACAAGCAATACGTTCGGCGTGGTTCGTAGGTCGATCTTGCCATCATCCTCGATCCGTTTCGGCCGATCGTATTCGATCGTACTGAAGAAGAGTTCCTGTTCGGCGGAAAGATGCAGATCGCTTCTCCATTTCTGGATCTGTTCCTTTGTTGGAAGAGCCGGGCATTTCGTGATGATCACGATCTGCGCGTCCTTCGCCCGCGCAGGCAGGTCGCGCAGGTTCCCGGCAGGTAGCAACCTGTCCCGGTTCCAGGGCCGATCGAATTTCGTGAGCAGCATGTTCAAGGAAGCCTGCAGCTTGCGGTGTTGGAACGCATCATCCAGGACCACCGCCTTCAAGCCGGGTACAAGCTGGCGCATCGATCGTATCGCATTCGCGCGATCGACACCTACGAATACGCGCACTGTTGGGAATTTCAGTTTCAATTGAAGCGGTTCATCGCCAGTGATCTCCGCGCGATCGTTCGGCCTTGCTTCACGCAACGCGATCCCTTTCCGGCCATAACCGCGGCTCAGCGTTGCGATCGGATCCGTGTCTTTGAGTATGCGCAGCACCAATTCAACATGCGGGGTCTTTCCGGTACCACCAAGCGCGAGGTTGCCTATCACGATCGTGGGGATCGGCGATCGTTCACTTTTCAGAATGGATCTGTCGTAAAGCCAATGCCTCAAGCGCAGCACCAATGAATAGAGCAGCGCAAAAGGGGTGAGCAGGATCCGTCGAAGCATCAGGGCGCGAAGGTGCGAAGGATGATCGGAAGCGATCCGCAGCGATCTTTGGCAACATGAAGATCAAGGAACTGATCGCTGCGCTGGAATCCATCGCACCGCGTTCATTACAGGAGGATTACGACAATTCAGGCCTGCAGGTGGGCGATCCGGAAATGGAGATCGATTCAGCCCTCGTGTGCCTGGATGTAACGGAGGAAGTTATCCAGGAAGCGGTGGCAAAGCGCGCGAAATTGGTGATCAGTCATCATCCACTGATCTTCAGAGGGTTGAAAAGCCTCAGCGGCGGCGGATATGTTGAACGCACATTACTTCTTGCGATCACGAAAGGCGTGGCGATCTATTCGATCCATACCAACCTGGACAACGTCATCGACGGAGTGAACGGCGAGATCGCCAGCCGGTTGGGCTTGAAGCCGATCGGCGTCCTTGACCCCAAGCCCGATCAGCTAAGGAAGATCGTGGTGTTCGTTCCGATCGCACAGGCGGAAATTGTTCGAAGTGCCATGTTCGCGGCTGGCGCCGGGGCGATCGGAAAGTATGATGAGTGCAGTTTCAACCTGGAAGGGCAGGGGACTTTCCGCGCCGGTGAAGGGACCGAGCCGTTCGTCGGTGAACTTGGAACGCGGCACACCGAGGCGGAGGTACGGATCGAAATGATCTACCGATCAGCCCAGGAAGGGGCGATCCTGGCAGCCATGCGCAACGCCCATCCCTATGAGGAAGTGGCTTACGATATCTATCCAATGAAGAATTCCGATCGGGAGATCGGGGCCGGGATCATAGGTGAATGGGACGAAGCACTGAGCGAGATCGAACTGCTCGATCGATTGAAGAATGTCTTCAAACTGAAGGCATTACGGCATACCGCGCTACTGGAGAAGCCGATAAAACGGGTGGCGATCTGCGGCGGATCGGGGGCATTCCTACTGAAAAAGGCGATCGGGGCGAAGGCGGACGCCTACATCACCGGCGATGTGAAATACCACGAGTTCTTCGATGCCGATCGGCGATTGTTCCTGGTCGACATCGGCCATTATGGCAGCGAACAATATACAATGAACTTGATCGAACGGAAAGTACGTGAAAAATTCCCTACATTTGCGATCCGTTTGACGGAAACCGTCACGGACCCCATATATCATTACTGAACCATGGCGAAGAGCGACGTGAAGGCGCCGGCGAAAGAAGCCAAGACCAGCAACTCGAACGGCACAGCGCACAAGGCTGGCAATGC
Source organism: Bacteroidota bacterium (assembly GCA_023430945.1). Lineage (GTDB taxonomy): Bacteria > Bacteroidota > Bacteroidia > Flavobacteriales_F > PHOS-HE28 > PHOS-HE28. The sequence goes on along the minus strand of JAEYYE010000039.1, from coordinate 3,002 downwards.
CGCCACCAAGGCCGAGATCACCATCGCCGAAAAGCTCGTCGAACTATTCCGCCTCCAGCACATCGATTCACAGGTCGACAAGATCAAGGTACAGCGCGGTGAACTTCCGCTGGAAGTACAGGATCTGGAGGATGAAGTGGCAGGCCTTGAGACCCGCCTGAAGAAACTTCAGGACGAACTGCAGGAGATCGAGGATCAGGTGAGCGACAAGCAGAACCTGATCAAGGATGCGAAGGCGCAGATCAAGAAGTACGAAGGCCAGCAGGCCAAGGTGCGGAACAATCGCGAATACGATTCACTCACCAAGGAGGTGGAATTCCAGAACCTGGAGATCCAGCTCGCTGAGAAGCGGATCAAGGAAGCGAAGTCCGTGATCGATGGGAAGCGTGCAGTGGTGGAGGAGAGCAGCCGGTTGCTCGAAGAGCGCCGCAAGGACCTTGAAGTAAAGAAGAAGGAACTGAACGACATCGTTTCGGAGACCGAGAAGGAGGAGGAGGAACTGCAGAAGAAGAGCGATGCAGCCGCCAAGAACATCGAGGAAAGATTGCTGGGCGCTTATCACCGCATCCGCAGCAATGCACGCAACGGCCTCGCCGTGGTGCCCGTTGAGCGCGGAAGCTGCGGCGGTTGCTTCAATGCGATCCCTCCCCAGCGCCAGTTGGATATCGGCAGCCACAAGAAGATCATCGTATGCGAACACTGCGGCCGCATCCTCGTGGATGACTACGTAGTGGATCGCGTGAAGAGCGGCGAATGATCCGATCGGAATGGAACAGAAAAGCCTGCGGTGATCGCAGGCTTTTTTCATTGGATCGGATCAACTGTCAGCCTTCAACCTCCAACCTTCAACCTTCAACCTTCAACCTTCTAATCATTCTCCCCAGTGAAGCGCACCACTTCGCTCTTCGTTCCGAACAAGACAAGAATATCGCCCTTGGAAGGGACAAAATCGGGGTCCATCACGCCCAGCGCACCGAGCTTTATCGATCGCCTTCCGAGGAAACTCTTCTCGCTTTCCTTCCGAAGAACTGTTACAAGGCCAAGTTGCCGTTGACGTAATTCGGTGATCTGGCTCAACGGTTTTCCCACGAACTTGTCCGGCACCACGATCTCCGCTATGATGAAACCGCCCGGCAGTTCGAACTGATCAACGAGCCTACGCAAGTTGAGCTTACGAGCGAGCCCTTCAGCGGCTTTTTCCTCCGGATGCACGATGTCCGTAACGCCCATGGAATTGAGCACCATCTCATGCAACGGGTTCATCGCACGGCTGATCACGCGCCGCACCTTCATGTTCACCAGGATCGCGGTGGTCATGATGTTCGCGCCTTCATCCTCACCGATCGCGACCACGGCGGCATCCACATCGCTCAGCGGCAATGTGCCCACGGCCTGCGGATCATTGCTTTCCATGCACACGGCGTAGGAGACCTTGTTCTTCACGAATTCCACCTGCGACATGCTGTGATCGATCGCGATCACTTCATGGCCCATTTCAGTGAGTTTCAAGGCAAGATGCCTTCCGAAATTCCCGAGTCCGAATATGGCGATCTTCATGCCTCTCTAATTGATCAGTATGTCCTCCTTCGGGTACTTGTACGGCGAGATCCTGATCTGGCGTAGAACGGCGATCAGCAGGTTCAGCGCATGCACCCGGCCCACGAACATCACCACGATCATCACCATGCGCGCGGGCGGATCGAGCTGCCCGGTGATCCCCATGGAAAGGCCGGTGGTGCTGTAGGCCGAAAAGCATTCGAAAGCGATCGGCAGCAGGTTCATGCCCTGTTGCAGTGATGCGACCAGTGTGATCGAAAGACCGAGGAAGACCAGTGATAGAACGATCATCGCGAAGGCGCGCCGGATGCTTATATCGCTGATCTCCCTACCGGCATATTCCACTTGCTGTCGGCCTCGCGCAGTAGCGAAGATATTCAACATGGCAATGGCGAGCGTGGTGGTCTTGATGCCGCCAGCGGTACTGCCGGGCGATCCGCCGATATACATCAGTAGCAGTGTGATCATGATGGCCGGGATCGAAAGCGTGCCCATGTCCAGCACATTGAACCCGGCTGTCCGCGGGGTTACACCGCTGAAGAAAGCCGTGCTTAAGCGGCCCCACCAGGTATCGTGCTGGGCGAGCTGGCCGTTCCATTCGAAAACGAGCATGGCCACTGTGCCGACAACGATGAGGATGAGCGTGGTCTGCAACACCAGCCGTGTGCTTAGGTTGATCACCCTTGGATGGCGCTGGAAAGCGCTGCCGGTCAAATAGTGCTTTGCGCGGCCGATCAACGAAAGTTTGATCCAGCGGCTGAAGTTGAAGATGATCCCGAAACCCAATCCACCGAAGATGAACAGGATGGAGATCACCCACATCAGTGGGTAGTTGAAGCGGAAGGGAAGTTCGTAAAGCCCGAGCGTGTAGTTGGAAAACCCCGCATTGTTGAAGGCCGAGATGGAATGGAAGATCGCGAAGAAGATCCGACTGCCGAGATCCGCGAACAGATCCACCGGTACTGTATAGAAGATGAATATCGCACCGATCGCTTCCACCGTAATGGTGAATAGGATCACCCGTATGATGAAACTTCGTGCGTTCACCAGCGAAGTGTTGGCGATGTCACGGATCCGCAATTGTTCTTCCAACGAAGTCTGTCCCTTGAAGAAGAATGCGAAGAAGCTGGTGAACGTCATCACACCCAGGCCACCCAGTTGAATGAGCACCATGAGCAGGCATTGGCCCATGAAGGTGAGATCGTTGCCCACATCGATCACGCTGAGGCCCGAAACGCAGACCGCCGAGGTGGCCGTGAACACCGCATCGATCATGGTGATCGGCCGGGTGGTGGTGTTTGGCAGCATGAACAGCGCCGCGCCGATCCCGATCAACACGATGAAGCTCGAAGCGAACAACAATGCCGGATTGAACACCGTGCTGTGCCTACCGATCTCCAGCCGCGAAAGTTCGATGAAGATGAAGAAGAGCAGGAAGATCAGGT
>JAEYYE010000362.1 GCA_023430945.1 Bacteroidota bacterium | reverse complement strand
CACCCGATCTGTTCACCCACAACGTGTGGCTCGATGACAGTGGCGATCATCTCTTCACCACCGATGAGAAGAACAATGCATACGTGGGATCATACGATGTATCCGATCCAACGGATATCGAGTTCCTCGACAAATTGCAGAGCGACGCCGGATCGCTCGCCGTGCCGCACAACACCTATTGGTTGAACGATTACCTCGTTACTTCCTATTACACCTACGGCGTTACGATCTACGATGCCACCTATCCTTACAACCTGGTGGAGGTGGGCCATTACGATACTTCGCCGCTCGTGGGCGGTGGGTTCGATGGCGCATGGGGAGTGTATCCGTTCTTCAGTTCCGATCGGCTGATCATCTCCGATATCCAGGAAGGACTTTTCGTTCTTGACGCCACGTTCGTGCGCGCCGCCTATCTGGAGGGTGTGATCACCAACGCGAATTCCTCCGCGCCGGTCACGCTCGCAACGATCACGATCGATGGTCCGTCGATCACCACTTCATCTGATGGATCGGGCTTCTATGCCACGGGATATCATGAGGCAGGTACGTACTCCGTGACCGTTTCCGCACCGGGTTACCAGACTGCGACGATCGATGGCGTAGTACTGGAGAATGGTGATGTGACCACCTTGAACGTGCAGCTGATCCCGCTGGAGACCTTCGTGCTGCAGGGCACGATCACCGATGCGGCTTCCGGTGATCCGATCCAGGGGGCGATGGTCGATATCAGGAACGATCTGTACTGGTTCAGCGCACAGACCGATGCGAACGGCCAGTACGTGGTTTCGGCGATCTACCAGGATACGTACACCCTCACCGCCGGTAAATGGGGCTGGATCTCGCAGTGCAACGGCCAGGCCGTGCTCGCACCCGGAAGCGATGACCAGAACATGGCGCTGCCACGCGGGTATTATGATGACTTCCAGTTCGATTTCGGCTGGACGATCAACTCCAGCGCATCCAGCGGCGAATGGGAAAGGGCCGTTCCTGAAGGCACCGTGTACCAGGGTGGGCCAAGTGCACCGGGATCCGACGTGAACGATGATTGTGGGATCATGGCCATGGTCACCGGGAATGGTGGCGGCGCTGCCGGGAACGATGATCTTGATGATGGATACACGCAGATGGAGTCGCCGGTATTCGATGCCACCGGCATGCTCGATCCGTATGTGCATTACCAGCGCTGGTTCTTCAATGCGGGTGGCAGTGGCTCGCCCAACGACGCAATGGAGATCTCACTGACCAATGGCGATGAGACCGTGGTGATCGAAACGCTCACCGGGCCGAACCTCAATGGCTGGGGGCTATCCGAGATCTCTGTTACCGATCACCTTGCGGCGACCGGGAACATGCAGTTGATCGTACGAGTTGCCGATGATGGACCAGGCCACCTGGTGGAAGCCGGTTTCGATGAGTTCATGTTGTACGACATGGGTACGATCGGGCTTGATGAGAACACGTTGGCATCGGAGCTCAGCATAACACCAAATCCATCTTCCGGTGAATTCCGTGTGAACGGCCCGGTAGGCTGCAATGCCATGATCACCATCCATGATGCGCTTGGCCGTTCCGTGGCGGGTGCGCAACGAATGGTGGGTGGAAGCCTCACGCTCGATCTGGATCTCGCACCAGGCACGTACCTGCTGCGGGCGGTGGATGAAGAAGGGGATCCGGAGGTACACCGGATCGTGATCCGCTGATCGGATCAGCGGGGTGGTTGGTTTGCGCAATGCTCCTTCAACAACCGGTCCACCTCGGGTATTTTGGCGAGCACGTTCGCGAGGGTGAGATCCGCGCAGGCCTTTTCATGGTCGCCCTTCCGTAAGCGCAGAAGCGCCCGTGTGCGCAGCGCGTGAGCGTTGGAAGGATAATATTCCAGGCTTCGTTGCACATCCTCCATCGCTTCCTTGTCGCGTCCCATCCTGTAATGGATGTAAGCGCGATTGCTTAGTGCGACAGGCTCATCCTTGTCGATCTTCAACGCCTCACCGATCATCGCAAGCGCTTCATCATACCGTTCCAGCTGGATCAATTCATAGGAACGATTGCTCCAATGGCCCACATCGCCGGGCTCGAGCACGGTCAGTTTCTCAAGGATCGCAAGCGCCTGCTCATGTTTTCCTGCGGCATCGTACATGCGCGCGAGCGTTCGCATCGCCTCGGTATCCTGTATCCCTGCAGCGAGGCCGATCTCCAGGTCCTCGATCGCCTGCGCCGTGTTCTTCTTCTCCGCGTTGCCCAACCCGCGGATCAACCGTGCCCTGGCGGACAATTGGTCATCCTGCGAATGCTCGATCGCCTTTCCCGCATGCAACACGGCCTTCTCATCATCCTGCGCACGTTGTGCGTACAGCGCACGCAGGTAATGGGCTTCGGCGGAAGTACTGTCCAGCCGGAGGGCCTGTTCAACATCGAGAAGGAAACGATCGTTGCTGTTGAGCATATCGTACGCCCTGGCGCGCGCCACATGGAGCCGGGCATCGGGCGCGCTGGTGATCGCCTTGTTCAGCAGGTCCACCGCGCGCTGGGGCTTTTCGATCTTGAGAAGTGAATCGGCCTGCGCCAGATAACTTTCAGTGCTTTGCGCCACCAACATCGATCCCATCACCACGCATAAGAGGAGGAGGATCGAACGTGGGATCGGGAAAGAGATCGGCGGCTGTTGGTGCATCGGCGCGCGTAAAGGTAAACCGGCTCCAGGCGGTTGCTTCATCACCAACGCGCCACGGGCACCGTATCCAACGCAGCGAACCGCTCCTCCTTGTACATGAAGTGGCCCGCCATTGCGATCATGGCGCCATTGTCGGTGCAATACGCGAACGGCGGAATGAATACTTCCCAGCCTTCACGCACGCCGAGCGCCACGATCTGTTCACGCAACGCACTGTTCGCGCTTACGCCACCGCTCATCGCGATGCGTGCGATCCCGTGCTTTCGTGCGGCCTTGTGAAGTTTCCTGAGCAGAATGTCGATGATGTTCTGTTGGAGTGAAGCGCAGAGGTGCGGCAATTCGTTCTCGATGAATGAAGGATCGGCCTGGATCCCGCGTTGCACCAATTCCCGGAAAGCGGTCTTCACCCCGCTGAAGCTCATGTCCAGCTCGGCGATCTGCGGGATCGGAAGCTTGAATTTGCGGGGATCGCCACCTTTAGAACTCCGATCGATCAGCGGCCCGCCGGGATACGGAAGTCCGAGGATCTTCGCTCCTTTATCGAATGTTTCGCCTGCGGCATCATCGAGCGTTCGGCCGATCATTTCCATTTCCAGCGGCGAGCGGACCAGCACCAGCTGGGTGTGACCGCCGCTCACCGTGAGGTTTATGAAAGGGAACCGCGGCACCGGCCGTGGCCGGTCATCGGTGATGAAATGCGCAAGGATATGCGCCTGCATATGGTCCACGGCGATCAACGGGATCTTCAACGCCTGCGCCATCGACCGGGCGAAACACGTACCTACCAGCAGGGCACCGATCAGGCCTGGGCCGCGCGTGAACGCGATCGCGCTCAATTCATCCTTCGTTATACCCGCTTCCATCAGCGCGCGATCCACTACTGGAACGATGTGTTCCTGGTGCGCGCGGCTCGCCAGTTCGGGCACCACACCGCCCCAGGTCTGGTGCACATCCTGGCCGGCCACGATGTTCGATCGCAGCACACCATCCACCAGAACGGCGGCCGCCGTCTCGTCGCACGAACTTTCGATCCCAAGGATCACGATCGGTGTTTCACGATCGGTCATCTCATCCATTCCACCCGCCATCTGCGCCGCTCACAAGCTGACAATGTGCCGTTATCAAAAATTAAAGGTATCCTTCTGAAGCCCCGCTACTTTTGGTCGCTTGGGCCCGTTAATTGCGAAGGGCCGCGAAATTACGCACTTGCGTTCGGGAAGTTCATATCGCTGGGCAGCCTCGATCCTCCGCTGGATCGGGAGGCTCGTGATCTTCATCGTACTGTTCGTCATCCTTATCGGAGTGCTGCTTCTCTTTCCTTCGGTACAGACGTGGACGGCCGGCGTGGTGAGCGAGCGGATCAGCAAGGAGCTCGGTGCTGAACTGCGCATCGATCGGGTCTCGATCCATCCGTTCGGGGCGATCGTATTGCAGGGCCTTTACATCGAAGATCTGCGCGGCGATACGTTGATCGCTGCGGATGAATTGCATGTGAAAGGTCTTCGGGTGCATCCGCGTTCCGATCTGGTGCAGGCCGGTGCGGTTGAATTGCGCAACGCCCGTTTTGCGCTGGCCACGGCAAGTGGCGATGCGCACAGCAACCTCACCAACCTTCTGCAGAAATTGAAGTCCACCGACACGGCTTCGGCAGGTGAACCCTGGACGATCAAGGTTGGCAACGTACTTATCGATCGCGTCCACTTCTCCTTCACCGATCACAACAAGGACCAACTCGCCTTCGGCGTCGATTTCGATCACGTTGATCTGCGATCCACCATCCACGGAAGGCGATTCTTCATGCACAAGGATTCGATCGCCGTGGATCTGCAAACGCTCAGCATCGCCGATCAAAGCGGCTTCGTTCTTCATACGTTGAGCGGTGCGAGCAGCATTCGTCCGCGCGGGATCGATATCGAAGGGATGCAGCTGCGAACACCTTCGAGCGACATCCATGGAAAGCTGCGGTTCCAGAGCGAAAGCTGGGCCGATTATGATGATTTCGAGGAGAAGGTGGTGATGCGGCTCGACCTTGACACATCACGCGTGGAATTCGGTGACATCGCCTACTTCGCGCCGGGGCTGGAAGGGATCGATCTGCCGATCGGGATCCATGGAAAGATCCGCGGCACCGTGAACGAACTGCGCGGAAGGGGAGTGGCGATCAATTTCGGCCGGGGATCATGGTTCCGTGGAAATGCCGACCTGAGCGGACTTCCCGATCTGCCGAATACCTTCATGCTGATCGATGTGGAGGAACTGCGTACCGATCCGGGCGATCTGGCGATGCTGCCCGTGCCACCGTTCACCGAAGGCGGCGACCTGAAGATCCCCACCGAAGTGCAACAGCTCGGTGAGATCAGGTTCAGCGGGAATTTCACCGGTTTTACGCGTGCGTTCACCGCGTACGGCACCACCACCACCGATCTGGGCGAGTTGCGCACCGACCTTTCATACGAGCGCGATACGCTCAGCAACATCTTCACGCTTTCCGGGCGCGCCGCCACCAATTCGCTCGATCTGGGACCGTTGTTGCGGACCGACGTGATCGGGCCGCTCGCGGCGAACATCCGCATCAAGGGCCGTGGTC
>JAEYYE010000350.1 GCA_023430945.1 Bacteroidota bacterium | reverse complement strand
GGAAAGCAGCGTCACATGGCCAACTCCATCCGTTTCCGGCAGGTAATTGCCTTGCGCCTTGTATTTGTAAACGTACACGCCGGTCATCGCTGCATTTCCGGCCACGGTCCCATCCCACAGATCAAGGATATCCGTGGTGCGGAAGATGAGCTCACCCCAGCGATCGTAGATCAATAATTCGAAATCGGTGATGTTGTGGGCCACCGCGCCGAAACCGTCGTTCACGCCATCGCCATCCGGAGTGAACGCGTTTGGGAAGTAGATGTGTGCCGGCGCTTCGATCAATACGGAATCGATCGCTTCGCATCCGTTCGGTGTCGTCACTTCAAGGGTCACCCAATGATCCTCCAGATCAAGGTAACTGTGCATCACTTCACGCGTGCGGTATTGGGTGCTGTCGCCCATGTTCCAGATCCAGGTGTTGGCTGCGGGTGAAGTGATCGCCTGTAGGTGCCAGTCGTCCTGGCCGAGGTTCTGCACCAGGATCTGCAGATCCACGTTCTCCACGCGGACCAGAACATCGTCGCTGGTGGTGGCACCACACTGATCGGTAACCGTTACGGTGTACCAGGTATTCTGCATGGGTGAATCGATCAGCACAGGATCGGTGGAATCGATCCCCTCCCATTCCAGGAAGTAATAGCCCGATCCGCCGGAGACCGAAGCGAAGAGTTCGATCTCTTCGCCGGCGCAGATCACCATGTCCGCTGGCAGTACCACGTCCAGTTGCGGATCGTAGGGCAGAATGGTGGAGATAGTACCGGAGCCTGAATTGGTGCACACATCGGAAACGGTCACGGTGTAGGTCTGCGGCGCCACTACGACCACATCGATCTGCTCACCGCTGCCGATGATCGTTCCGTTCTGGCTTGTCCATACATATTGAAGATCGCCGGTGCCGCCCTCCACGTTCACAACGGAAAGCTGCGCGCTATCACCTGGACATTGCACGGTCGCGTCATCGGCCATGGTCACCACCAGATCGATATCCGAAAGTGCCGTCACGAAAACGCTGTCCTGCGCAGAATTGCCGCACCCATCGGTCACTGTGGCGACATACCAGCTGGGAAGTCCGCCTTCGATCGTGGTGGTCGCTGTCTGCGCGATCTGCTGGCCATTGAACGACCATTCGTACGTGAAGATCCCGTTGCCCCCGTCACCCGTCATGGTGATCGGCGCCTGTTCCAGGCAGGCAAGCTGCAAAGAATCGGTAACGGTGATGGTGACCGGATCGTACTGCTGGTACACCACTTCAACGCTATCGGTGAAGGTGCCGCCGCACCCTTCGTTCACCGTTACGATGTACCAACCGGGCTCGCCAGCATCAACGCTCGCGGCCGTTCCAATGCTCGATCCATTGAAGGTCCAATCATACTCATACTCTCCATTGCCGCCGGAAACATTGGAAACGGAGACGGTCGTTTCGCCATCGCATGGCAGTGGATCCGCAGGGTCCATGGTGAGCGTGATCGGTGTGGCGGGAAGCGAGGTGACCTCAACGCTTTCATCGATCGAAGTTCCGCAACCATCGGTAACGGTGATCTCATACGTTCCTGGTTCGTCGCCGTTCACCGTAAGCGTTGCATCCGATCCCATCGGGACATTATCCAACGTCCATGAATAGGTATAGTTGCCATCGCCGCCGGTGATGCTGGTAACGCTGATATCGGCCTGCTCGCCGCATACGATGGCGGCATCGCCGCTCACCTCGATCACGAGGGGATCATCATTTGCCTCCACCGTCGCCTGAACGGTCACCGCCGCAACGCCGCACGCATCGCTCACGGTAAGATCGTAGGTGGTGTCAGTGGCCGGGGCCACAGTGATCGTGGCGGTCGATTCGTTCGTGCTCCACTGGTAGGTGTAATCCCCCACGCCGCCGCTCACATCGGGGATCAATTCCACCGATCCACCGCAGGCCACGCTAGCATCATCCAGCGTGATCGTAAGCGGTGGCGTGTTGTCGATGTAGAACGTGAACTCCGGATCGAGGCCTGCGCAGGTGACGAAACCGGCAAGGGTGAGAATAAGCGTTTCCTGCGGATCACCATCCATCGGCACATCGATGAAAATGCTTTGTGTGGCTTCGCCTGCAGCGAAGTTGATCTGTGCCGGGAACGGATCGTAGTCGATCCCGGAAGTGGCAGTACCGCCAGTTGTTACATCGAGTGTAAGCGGCTGGGTGAGGTCGCCATCGCGGGTGATCACGAATTCCACGGGGCCGCAGCCTTCCATGATCGTATCATCGGTGATGCCGGTGCCAGCGGCGAGGTCGACCTCCAAGGAACCGGCACTTGAAAAGCTTCCTCCCTCCAGAAATACCCCTGAATCCAAGGATTCATCACCCGCATCGGCAACGGCGATCTTGATATGGTAGGTTTCTCCGCATTGTACATCCACACTGGCTTCCATCGTTACGGTAGCACCATTGAAAACAATGTCGGACCCGAACGTATTGTCAGAAAAATAGACCGTATTGGCCAGCCAATTTGGGTCGGCTTGATCACAATACAATGCATCCGCGGTAAAGTCCGTACCTACCGAGCCATTGTTAACGGTATTGATCGCGATCGGAATATTCGTTCCAGGAAGCAACGCTATATTCTCAGCACCGTTCGAATATGGACCAGCGATACCCGGGCCGCTCACAAAGAACCCGAATGCATCGTTGTATGGAGAGCAGACAAAATCCGGATACTCTTCTGAAGCGAAGACATACCTGAAGTTCAGTTCATTCCCGTTCGGTACGAAATCGAATTCGATCACGACCGCATCATAAGTCGGCTCACCTCCGGTAAGTATCTCCAGGTCGGGATCACCACCGTAAAAGAGAACGTCGGCCATTTGTATGAATGGGGGGTTGGCCATGGTCGATAGAAATCCAGTACCTAATGCCACTCCATTCAATAGCCCGATCTCCGTACCTGCATAAGTGAAGCTTCCCAAACCATCCTGGGGAGATCCCGGTGAAGGAACACCATTGAAAGTCACGTTGCTCACCGTTACACCCCCACCCAGCAACACATCCTCCACCAGCTGCTGTGGTGTCATCGTATTATCGATCACCAGCTGCGCATTCATTGCAATGCCAATACAGGACAGAACAGAATAGAGAAGGAACCGTTTTTTCATCGGAATTGGCATGTGAAAGATCCAGATCGGGCGGCTTTGTGACATCGATCGGGTGGGAAAAGTTGCCCGAAAGGGCCGTGAAATTAATGCGGGATCGCACACGGGAAGCGATCGAAGCACGCGCTGATATCGATCACCGAAAAGCTTTTGCCGTGAAGGCTAACTTAGCCGCCAGCAAAACAGAACCGCCGTGCAAGAGATCGACAACTACATCAAGAGCAACGAAAAGAGATTCCTGGATGAACTGCTCGATCTGTTGAAGATCCCCAGCGTAAGCGCCGATCCGAAGTACAAGGCCGATGTGGCCCGCTGCGCCGATGAAGTGAAGAAACGCATGGAAGAGGCCGGTCTTGAAAAAGTGGAGATCTGTCCTACGAAAGGCCACCCGATCGTGTACGGCGAAAAGATCATCGATCCGAAGAAACCGACCGTTCTGATCTATGGCCATTACGATGTGCAACCGCCCGATCCGCTGGATCTGTGGACCAGCGGTCCGTTCGATCCCGTGATCAAGGACGGTTTGATCTACGCGCGCGGCAGCGCCGACGACAAGGGCCAGTTCTACATGCACGTGAAGGCGGTGGAAAGCATGATGAAGAACGGCGGCCTGCCCTGCAACGTGAAGATGATGATCGAAGGCGAAGAGGAAGTGGGCAGCGACAACCTCGGCGTCTTCGTTTCACAGAACAAGGAAAAACTGAAGGCCGATGTGGTGCTGATCAGCGACACGGCGATGATCGCGAACGACGTTCCCAGCATCAACACCGGCCTGCGTGGATTGAGCTACGTGGAAGTGGAAGTGACCGGCCCGAACCGCGATCTGCACAGCGGCGTTTACGGCGGCGCGGTGGCCAACCCGATCAACGCGCTGTGCGACATGATCGCCAGCCTGCATGACAAGGACCGGCGGATCACGATCCCGGGTTTCTATGATGATGTGAAGGAACTTTCCCAGGAGGAACGGAAAGCGCTGGCCGAAGCACCTTTCGACGAGAAGGAATACATGAGGGACCTGAAGGTGGATGCGCTCCGCGGCGAAAAAGGCTACACGAGCGAAGAAAGAAGCAGTATCCGCCCGACGCTCGATGTGAACGGGATCTGGGGGGGCTATATCGGTGAAGGCGCCAAAACGGTTCTGCCCTCGAAGGCCTTCGCGAAGATCAGCATGCGGTTGGTGCCGAACCAGAAGAGCGATAAGATCACCAAGCTCTTCAAGGATCATTTCGAGAGCATTGCGCCTCCTGGAGTGAAGGTGGTGGTGAAGCCGCACCATGGTGGCGAAGCTGCAGTAACGCCGATCGATTCACCGGCCTACCAGGCAGCGAGCAAGGCCATGGAAGAGACTTTCGGAAAAAAGCCG
>JAEYYE010000289.1 GCA_023430945.1 Bacteroidota bacterium | reverse complement strand
ATCGAGCTCGTCCTCGAGTTCCTTCAACATGCCGTAGCACGCGACCTCTGCAGTATTTGGAATGAAGGAGAAGACCGTGTTCTCCATGTCGTGATCAACGGCTTCGAGGATCGCAGGGCAGACCGATCGGCCGAGTGCGATCCGCTCCCGGTACACATCGCGATCGCTTCCACGGCTGAAATAGATCCGCTCGAAACTGCACGCCTTCTTCTCCAGCGGTTGGCGGATCATTTCTTCACTATAACTGCCATCCTTCCTTATGATCAGTGCATGGCCGGGCCGTAGTTCACGAACATCTTCGGTCTTCAACGCGAATGCTGTTTGGATAGCCGGACGTTCGCTGGCGGCGACAACCACTTCTTCATCGGCATACCAGAATGTTGGCCTGATGCCTGAAGGATCGCGAAGGATGAACGCATCGCCATGGCCCATCATTCCGGCGAGCGCGTAGCCACCATCGAAATCTTCGGCACTTTGGGTGAGGATACCCTTCACATCCATCTTCTCGCAGATCAATTGGGTGATCTGCCGATCGTTGTAACCGAGCTGGCGATACATCTGTGCCAGCCGGTCGTTCTCCACATCGAGGAAGTGACCGATCTTCTCAAGAACCGTTACCGTGTCGCTCTTCTCTTTCGGATGCTGCCCGATGCTCACCAGCTTATCGAACAAGGCATCCACGTTGGTCATGTTGAAGTTCCCGGCAACGACCAAGTTCCGTGTCATCCAGTTGTTCAACCGGCGGCGCGGATGGCAATTCTCAAGACCATCGCGCCCGAAGGTGGCGTAGCGCAAATGGCCCATGAGAACTTCGCCCATGAAAGGCATGTTCTCCTTCAGAAAATTGGCGTCATCCGCTTTGGATCGATCGGCGGCGATCGCATTCGCATGGCCGCGATGGATCATACCGAAGATCTTCTGGATCGCCTGCTTGTCGGTGCTGCGTTCCCGATCGATATAATTCAAACCTGGCGATGGATCCAACTTGATCGTGGCCACCCCGGCACCATCCTGTCCGCGGTTGTGTTGTTTCTCCATCAGCAAGTACAGCTTGTTCAAGCCGTACATTGCCGTACCGTAGTTCTGCTGATAATGCTCCAGCGGCTTGCGCAGCCGGATCAGCGCGATGCCACATTCATGTTTTATCGCTTCGCTCATTCCGCCTCCTTTAGTGGCTGTTCGCGCCAATACAAAGTTACGGTGCATGGGCCTTCCCCGAGCCCGGATCACCGGCATTTGGAGTCCTGGAAGCAACTATTTACCCGGAGAGGGTGTCATTCTGAGTAACTTGGTGCTTCCTGCGGAAAAGGTGCTGCGTTCGCTGGTCCATATCCTCCTTTTTTGCGTTTGGGCGCCGGTGTTCGCCGGCACACCGGTAACCTTCTTCACCGAGAACAAGGGCCAGTGGCCCGATCACGTTCTTTATCGCGCACTTATTCCCGGCGGCGTCATGTTCGTTGAGCGGGAAGCATTCACTTATGTTATGCGATCCGGCGATCGGGACCACGGGCATGATCATTCTGAAGAAACCGATCATTCAGATCCGAAAGCTCACGCTTGGCGTGTGCATTTCGTGAATGGAAATGTGAAGACCGATGTGGGATCTGAACAGCTTTCTCATGTGCAGAATTTCCTGCTTGGTAATGATCCTGCGAATTGGGGAACCGATTGCAGGGTCTTTGAAGAGATCCTGTTGAAGGATATCTGGCCCGGGATCGACCTGGAATTGAGCGGAAGGAACCGTTTGAAATACGATCTGATCATTGCGCCGGGGGCCGATCCCACCCAAGTGAAGTTCCGATTTGAAGGGCAGGACGGCCTGCGAATGGTGAATGGTGATATGCATGTGATCACTCCGGTGGGCGCGGTGATCGAAAAAGCTCCTTATTCGTTCACCTTATGCGGTGCCGAGAAACGGGAAGTGGAAAGCCGATATCATCTGGACGGGTCGGAAATGACCTTCCTGCTATCGGAGGATCGCGATCGAAGCCTTCCGTTAGTGATCGACCCGGAGCTATCATTTGGAAGTTTCACCGGTAGCACAGGCGATAATTTCGGTTTCACTGCGACCTACGATGATGAAGGACATCTCTATGGCGGCGGTATCGTTTTCAATGTTGGCTACCCCACGACCGTGGGCGTTCTGGATCCAACCTTCAACGGTGGAACCACCGATGTGGGTATCAGCAAATGGTCGCCCGATGGCATGGACCTGATCTGGAGCACCTACATCGGCGGAACCGGCAACGAAGCTCCACACAGCCTGGTGGTGAACTCCGATCACGAACTGTTCATTCTTGGGAGCACGGGATCGTTCGACTTTCCCATTACACCAGGTTGTTTTGATCCGACCTTCAACGGCGGAGTGCCGGCGAGTTTCCCGCTGGGATCGGGTTTTGATTTCCCGAATGGCGCGGACATTTTCATTTCTCATTTGAACGTTGGTGGCAGTGCCTTGATCGGATCGACATTCTTTGGTGGCACCGGCTCGGATGGATTGAACATCGGCGATGGACTTTTCCATAATTACGGCGACCAATTTCGCGGTGAGATCGCGCTTGATCAAAATGAGGATCCGGTAGTTGCCACCTCCACCTCGAGCATCGATCTGCCAACTTCTCCCGGCGCTCCGCAAAGCGGTTATGGCGGTGGGCAGCAGGATGCTTTCTTCCTGCGCATGAACGCTGGATTGACCGCGCTTCTGTGGGGCACGTATCATGGTGGATCGGGGCATGATAGTGGTTACGGGATCCAGCTGAACAGCATCGGTGAGATCTATGTGACAGGCGGGACGACCAGCAACGATCTGCCTTCCGCAGGATCGCCTTTCAGCGGATCGAACAATGGTTCCGTGGACGGTTTCATCGCGCGCTATGATCCAACAGGATCGACCCTGATCTCCACCACGTACCTCGGAACGGCGCAGTACGATCAATCGTTCTTCGTGCAACTCGATACCAGCGATGATGTGTATGTGGTAGGCCAGACGCGGGGAAATTTTCCGATCACACCTGGAAAGTATGCCGTGGCGGGTAGTTCGCAGTTCATCCAGAAATTCCAGCCCGATCTCTCAGCAAGCATCTGGTCCACGCGGATCGGCAATGGCAATGGCGATGAGGATATCTCGCCTTCGGCCTTTCTGGTGAGCGATTGCGGACAGATCTATTTCAGTGGCTGGGGCGGAAATACGAACAACAATGCCACGCCGGACAATAGCACCACGATCGGGCTACCGGTAACCAGCGATGCGTTCCAGTCCACCACGGATGGAAGCGATTTCTATCTAATGGTGCTCGAACCCGATGCAGATGGGCTCGATTACGCGACTTTCTTCGGTGGTGGCATGAGTGGAGAACATGTTGATGGCGGCACCTCGCGTTTCGACAAGAACGGCAAAGTATACCAGGCGGTTTGCGCCGGTTGCGGGGGCTTGAGCGATTTCCCGACCACTCCTGCGGCTTGGAGCGAGACCAACAATAGTTTCAATTGTAACCTCGGTGTTTTCAAGTTCGATCTATCAAAAGTGATCGCCGTTATTTCGATCGATGGTCCGGATTCGATCTGCGCTCCCGCCACGGTCCAATTTGAAAGCACGAGTTCTGGAGGGGACACCTTTGCATGGGATTTTGGTGATGGCGGTGAAAGCTCTTTGGAAGCTCCTCAATACACCTTTAATGAACCTGGCGAGTACACCGTAACACTGATCGTGACCGACAGCTACGATTGTGTGATCGGCGATACGGCTTCCATCGTGATCACGGCACTTCCGCCAACTGAAGCAGCGATCGAACCGATCGCTCCGGTCTGTCCTGGCGGCGAAGCGCAGTTGAACGCCTTGCCCGATGGCGCGGAATATTCGTGGTCACCCGCATTCGGTCTCAATGCCACCGATATCCAGGCTCCGATCGCTTCACCTGGAACGAACACCACTTATCAATTGATCGTTACCGGTGAATGCGGTGTTGATTCAGCCACCGTGGATGTGATCTATGCGGAGCCCGAGGGATCGGCCTTGCCCGATGAAACGATCTGCATTGGCGAAGCTGCCCAATTGGGTGCGACCGGCGGAACCGGATACCTCTGGGAACCAGCAACAGGCTTGAACGATCCATCCATCGCCGATCCTCTTGCTTCACCAACGGATACAACAGTTTATCATGTAACGATCACAACGATCGATGGGTGTGAGATGGTCGATTCCGTTCGCGTGAACGTGGTGCAGGGAATACCGGAACCTGCGCTTTCCGATACGCTGATCTGCGAAGGTGGATCGGTGCAATTGATCGGTCCGATCGCCGATTGGTATCAGTGGGATCCTGCGCCGGGATTGAACCAGCCGACGATCGGTTCACCGAACGTGAGTCCATTGGAGAACACGATCTATGTTCTTCACTGCGGAAATGTGTGCGGCGAGATCACAGATACGGCGGCGGTGGATGTGATCGTGATCACTGCAACAGCCTGGCCGGATACGATCGTGTGCCCTGGCCAGCCGATCCAACTTCACGCGTTGGGTGCCGAACAAATCTCGTGGTCTCCGACAACTTTCCTGGATAATGCGGCCTCTGCCGATCCGATCTGTACGCCCTCCGCGGAAACGAACTACGTTATCACCGTGAGCGATGACAACGGTTGTTCCGATCAGGCTCAACTGCTTGTCCGCGTCCATCCTTTACCGCCAGTGGATGCAGGCGAGGATCGGATCATCGAGTTCGGAGATCGGGTGCAGTTGCATGGTGTTGCGGAAGGCTCCCTGGCTTGGGAACCGGTGGATCTTGTTGATTGTGAGGACTGTGCCGACCCCTGGACAAGGCCGGAAGAAAGCACGCTGTATACGCTCACCGTGACCGATGCGAACGGTTGCAAGAATTCCGATCAGGTATGGGTGATCTTGAACGGCAGTCTTTTCGTTCCGAATACGTTCACGCCGAACGGTGATGGAGTGAACGATGGTTTCCGCGCGTGGGGCAAGGATATCGCCGAATTCCAGTTACAAGTTTTCGATCGCTGGGGCGAGATGATCTTTGAAAGTGATGACCTTGAACATTTCTGGGACGGCACTTACAAGGGCATCCATTCCCCGATCGATACGTACGTGTGGCGGATCGATATGGAAGAGCGCAGCGGCAAACGCCACACGCTTTACGGTCACGTGAACCTCGTGCGCTGATCTATTCCTTCGAAAGGCTCGCCACCATGTACTCGCGGTTCATGCGCGCGATGTTCTGCAGGCTGATCTCCTTGGGACATTCCACTTCGCAGGCGCCGATGTTGGTGCAATTTCCAAACCCTTCTTTGTCCATTTGCGCCACCATGTTCAACACGCGTTCCTTTTTTTCAACCTGACCTTGGGGCAACAGGGCGAACTGTGAGACCTTGGCAGCGGTGAAGAGCATCGCCGATCCGTTCGGGCACGCAGCAACGCATGCTCCGCACTGGATGCAGGTAGCAGCATCGAATGCTTTGTCAGCGTTCACCTTCGGGATCGGGATCGCGTTGCCGTCGACCAGATTTCCGTTGGTGTTCACGCTCACGAAGCCACCAGCGGCCTGGATCCGATCGAAAGCGGTGCGATCGGTCACAAGATCCTTGATCACAGGGAAAGCTGCCGATCGCCAAGGTTCCACGTAGATCGTATCGCCATCCTTGAACTTGCGCATATGCAACTGGCACGTGGTGATCGCGCGGCCGGGCCCGTGTGGCTCGCCATTGATGAAGAGACTGCACATACCGCATATCCCTTCGCGGCAATCGTGATCGAAGGAGATCGGATCTTTTCCCTGTCGGATCAGTTCGTCGTTGAGCACATCGAGCATCTCGAGGAACGACATGTCCGGCGAAACATCGTTGACGGGATAGGTCTCGATCTTCCCTTTTTCCTTGGGACCCGCCTGTCTCCAGATCTTCAGTGTGAGTTTCATTGTTGTCGTAATAAGGTGAAAAGGTGAAAGAGTGAAAGGGCCATCATTTGCCAGCTCTTTGCTTCTCCCCCAGCCGTGTAATGAACTTCAACAAGCCGCTGCTGCACTTTCTGATCGACTCAGTAAGCGGCAGGATCTCGTCTTTCGTGAGGTATTTGAGCAATACTGCGGTATATAGTTGGGACTCTACTTCATGCAGTGAGCCCCGGGAGTAGGTAAAGCCTAATGAAAGGTATCCGATACGGTTCCGCCCCCATCCTTCAGCGATGTTGGAGGTCACAGAAACAATCGCGCGGCGGATCTGGGAGGTCAGCGCATACAGTTCCTCACGCGGGAATCTTGATGATAAGGCATAGACCTGGTCGGTCAATTCCATACCATGCTGCCATACCCGGAAATCAGTGAAATGTGCTGCATACGATGGGGCATCCGGCTCGGTCACCATGCTCAGATCTTCCCCTAGTTGGTATTCCGCAAGGACCCATTTGTCTTTCTCAGAGGCAGTTCCTTCCATGGCGTGTTCTTAATTCCTTCCTTTCACTCTCTCACTCTCTCACTCTTTCACCCTTTCACTTGTACGACCGTTGCGTCACCTTCACCACTTCGTAATTCAATTCCTCCACATGCTTGATCGATGTGCCTGCATCGCCGGTCCATTCCCAGGCTGAGACGTGTGAGAAATTCTCGTCGTCGCGAAGCGCTTCGCCATCGGGTGTCTGGAATTCCTCGCGGAAATGTCCGCCGCAACTTTCACGGCGATCGAGCGCATCCTTGCACATCAATTCACCGAGTTCAAGGAAATCAGCGACGCGGCCGGCCTTCTCCAGTTCCTGGTTGAAGCCGTTAGCCGTTCCTGGAACACGAACATTCTTCCAGAAATCCTCGCGGATCTGCCTGATCTCCTGCATCGCTTCACGCAATCCTTCGGCATTGCGCGCCATTCCGCATTTATCCCACATCACCTTCCCGAGCCTGCGATGGAAATCATCCACAGGAACGGTGCCTTTCACGTTGAGGAAGTGATCGAGCTGATCGGTAACGGCTTTCTCCGCATCCGCGAATTCCTGGCGCGTGGTATCGATCGCGCCAGTGCGGATATCATCTGCCAGATAATCGCCGAGCGTGTAGGGGATCACGAAATAGCCATCGGCCAGGCCTTGCATCAAGGCTGAAGCACCAAGCCTGTTCGCGCCATGATCACTGAAGTTCGCTTCACCGAGGGCGAACAATCCGGGTACGGTCG
>JAEYYE010000246.1 GCA_023430945.1 Bacteroidota bacterium | reverse complement strand
CTGCTTCAGCGTGTCGTAGATGCCGCTGATGCTATCATCCTTCAACTGCAGGAGGAAGCATGAACTCATCTGCGGCTTCGGTGTACCTGCGTTGAAGAGCGTAGGAGTGGCGTGCGTGTACCAGCCTTCGCTGAGTGAATTGTAGGTGTTGATCGCGCTCTCGAGATCGCTCTTGTGGATCCCGATCGCAACGCGCATCAGCATGTGCTGCGGACGTTCGGCCACGCGGCCTTTGGTGCGGAGCAGGTAGCTGCGCTCGAGCGTCTTGAAGCCGAAGTAATCGTAGCTGAAATCACGATCGTAGATGATCGCGCTGTCCAGCATTTCGGCGTTCTTCTGGATGATCTCGTGCACATCATCGGCCAACAACGCGGCCCGTTCGCCGGTCTTGGGATCGATGTAATTGTACAGGTCCTTCATGGTCTCGCTGAAGGACTTCTTCGTGTTCTTATGGAGGTTGCTCACAGCGATGCGGCTCGCGAGCAGTGCATAGTCAGGGTGTTTCACCGTCATGGTGGCCGAGACCTCCGCGGTAAGGTTATCGAGCTCGGTGGTGGTAACGCCATCGTAGATGCCATCGATCACCTTGAGGGTGACCTGTGTGGCATCCACCATGGGATCCAGCCCGTAACAGAGTTTCTTCACCCGTGCGGTGATCTTGTCGAACTTCACTGCCTCCCGGCGGCCGTCGCGTTTGATTACATACATGTGCTTGGGGTTTTGTCGGGGCCGGACATGTCCGGCCCGTACTGGTTAGCCCGGCTAGGCTCCCGCTTCGCCGGATGATGATGGTTTTAAAGTCAGTGGGGATCTGCAAGTTGCCTTGGACCGATCCGCTTTTTACATGGTGGTGGTGGTGATCTTCAACCGGTGATCGTTGATCGTAGGCGACAGCCGACGGATAGTACAACGTACTACGCTTGGTGGCGCTGCCGACCTATCGGCCTGCGCCGCGTAATACGTTGTACGCCCGCCATCCAGCGCTCAGAAATCCGCATCCAGCGTGAACTTGCTCGCGTCCTTGTCCTGGTTCAGCACCCCGGCCTTCTGGTACTCGCCCACACGCTTCTCGAAGAAATTGGTCTTGCCCTGCAGGGAGATCATCTCCATGAAGTCGAAGGGATTGGTGGCGTTGTACACCTTCTCGTTGCCCAACTCCACCAACAGGCGGTCGGCCACGAACTCGATGTACTGTTGCATCAGCTTGGCGTTCATGCCGATCAGGTTCACCGGCAGCGCATCGCTCACGAACTCCTTCTCGATCTCCACCGCATCGGTGATGATCTTCTCCACCGTCTTCTTCGGCAGCTTGTTGATCAGGTGCTTCGTATAAAGGAGGCATGCGAAATCGCAATGCAAGCCTTCGTCGCGGCTGATGAGCTCGTTGGAGAACGTGAGACCCGGCATCAGGCCGCGCTTCTTCAACCAGAAGATGCTGCAGAAAGATCCGCTGAAGAAGATCCCTTCCACCGCCGCGAATGCGACCAGACGCTCTGCGAATCCACCCTTATCGATCCAGCGCAGTGCCCACTCGGCTTTCTTCTTCACACAATCCAGCGTATCGATCGCGTGGAAGAGCTTGTCCTTTTCGATCGGGTCCTTGATATAGGTGTCGATCAGGAGCGAATACGTTTCGCTGTGGATGTTCTCGATCGCGATCTGGAAGCCGTAGAAGAAACGTGCTTCGGTGTACTGTACTTCATGCAGGAAGTTCTCGGCGAGGTTCTCGTTCACGATGCCATCGCTGGCGGCGAAGAAGGCGAGCACGTGCTTGATGAAGTAACGTTCATCATCGGTGAGCTTCTTGTCCCAATCCACCAGGTCCGCGGATAGATCGATCTCCTCGGCCGTCCAGAAACTGGCCTCATGCTTCTTATAGAACTGCCAGATGTCGTTGTGCTGGATCGGGAAGATCACGAAGCGATCCTTGTTCTCCTTCAGGAGAGGTTCGTTCGCTGCAGCGACATCCTGTGGAAGGATATCCTCCAGGCTCATCTGTGACTGTTTCGTGCTCGTGCTCATGCTTTCTTCTTCTTTTTCAGCGGCTCCCGCCGTTGGTGAGTGGACAGTGGTATGCTGGGAGGTGCGTACACCTCGTTCTTTGATCCTGGCTAATACTGTTGCGGTTTCCCGAAGTGCTGTTACGTCATCCCCGGGCTCACAAAGATGTCCGGCAGGTATTCTGAAAGCAACAGGAATTGTTTCGTGGATCTCACTAGTTTTTAACACGCGTCTGTTCCCTTACATGATCGCAGGAGGGAGGTTTTCACGATCCGTGCAAGTGAAAAATTTTCACGATCGTTCATTATCACCGATCCTGAAAATGGAATGATCCATGATCCCAGCGGATTACGATCGTACCCAAAGATCAACGGATCAATTCCGCTTCTCTTCCACGCGTACCTGCAGATCCTTCTTTCCCAGCCGCTGTTGCAGCCAGGGTTCGATCGTTCGTGGATCGGGCGTGTTGCGCCCACGTGCTTTTGCATCCCACGCCACATGTACCACGGGGATGGTATCCAATTTTTCACCGTTCCATTCCACTGCGTTCGCATAGGAGATGCGCGAGATGTTCGGGTACAAGGCCTTCAGTTCGGCGACCAGCGAATTCATCGGCACACGATCGATCTGCTTCTCCAGTTCCCTTATCCGCTCGTCCTTCTCACGAAGTCGTTCCTCGTTCCGCTGGAAAAGATCCTCCACGATCCCGGTGCGCACCTCGCGCGTGATGTCCCCGACAGGCAGCCCGGCCGATCCCGTCTGGTGAAGCACGAGTTTCACGTTCTGCAGCCCATGCACGGCCATTTCCCGTTCGAGCTCGTCCACGTCCTTTTCGCTCAACCGCGTGCCGAAAAGGAACAGTTCAATGGCACGTTCGCCGCCCGTTGTGATCGGTTTCTGTTCAAGGATCTCCGCACCACGGAACGGGAAGTTGCCTTTCAGGAAGGCATTCACCCGGTTGCGGAACACTTCCTCCTGGGCGACATTGTACAACATGAACGCGCTCGGTGCGAGCAGCAGCATGATGAAGACCGTCATGATCCATTTCACGCGCTGGCGGCGTTTCGGATCCATCTCCTTCGCCATGGGGAAATGGAGAACGCGAATGATCAGGAAGGTGGCCAGCGCGATGAAGATCGAATTGAGGATGAACAGGTATGCCGCACCGATGAAGAATTGCCATTGGAATGTGGCCAGTCCATAGCCGGCCGTACAGAGCGGTGGCATCAGTGCGGTGGCGATCGCCACACCGGGGATCACGTTGCCGCGGTTCCTTCTCGAAACGCCGATGATCCCCGCGATGCCACCGAAGATCGCGATCGCAGCATCGAGCAGCGTGGGGCGCGTGCGCGCAAGGATCTCCGTTTGCAGATCGCTGATCGGGGTGATCAGGAAGTAAAGCGTGCTGGTGATCAGGCTTACCACGACCATGATCGTGAAGTTCATCAGCGCACGGCGCAGCAACCGCATGTCGTTGGTGCCCAGCGCGAGCCCGATCGCCAGGATCGGACCCATGAGCGGGGAGATCAACATCGCGCCGATGATCACCGCCGGGCTGTTCGTGTTGAGCCCGATGCTCGCGATGAAGATCGAGCACACCAGCACCCACACCACATGCCCGCGGAAGATCATATCCTTGCGGATGATCTCGCCCGTGCCATCCACCTGCGCCTCCCAGTGCAGGTCCATGGTCTCGCGCACGAATTGCCGCAGGCTCACCCACAGCCGCATGAACGCGGTGGATCGGGTTTGTTGCTCGGGTTCCTTTTCCATCGATCCTTCCATCTGTGGCGCCAAAACTAAGACGGGCTCAAAAGAGGATCGGAATTTGGGCGTGCCCCTTCGCAAAGCCTCAGGGTCGCGCTATACGCTGCAACTCCTCGGCTGTCATCCCGCTGTATAGCGGGAGCACAGCCTGCGGGGTTTACGCTCCTATCGCTCACGCACATCCTGCAACGACACCGATCGTCGTAGAGGTCACCTCTTCAGCCAGGCCTGGTAGATCAGCTCCAGTTCATCATACCATTCCTGGCCGTATTGCCGCACCAGCGCATCCTTCAAAAAACGGAATACCGGTACGTCCAGTTTCGCACCGCATTTGCACGCAGGCTTGCAGATCGGCCACTGGTGATAGTTCAGCCCATCGTGGAATTTCAACTTCGCAACCCGGATCGGATAGAGGTGGCAACTGATCGGTTTCCGGAAGTCCACCGCACCTGCCTTCCACGCTTTTTCGATCCCGCACAAGGCGATACCGTTCTCGAAGATCGTATATGCGCACTCCTTCGTACCATCCACCAGGGGTGTTACCAGATCGCCATCGCTGTCGATCACACTTGTGCCATATTCCTCCACCGATCGCTGTCCTGCCTCGGGGATGTACGATCGGAATTTCGGCCAGAGGTCTTTCAGCAGATCCGCCTCGTGTTGCTCGAGCGGCGCACCACTTTCACCGGCCACGCAACATTCCCCTTTGCACGCATTGAGATCGCAGACGAACTTTTTCTCAAAAAGATCTTCGCTGATGAGGGTGCCGCGGTGTTCGATCACTGGAATGCGTGTTGAGGCAGTTGAGGTGTTGTGGAATTGGCCTCCTGCGCTCTCTATCCACAAAGATCGGCAAAACCGCGCCAATGCTGGATCACCCTCAACCTCCAACCGATCCAACCTCCAACCGATCCAACCTCCAACCATTAGCCCTCAACCCTTCGCACCAAACATCTTCTTCACGAACCGGCCTGCGCTATCGAGCGTTTTCACTCCTTCCTCTAGCACCTCGCCCATGGATGGATCAAGGCTCGATCGGTCCATGAATTCCTCGCCCAATTGTTCGGGATAGATGATCAGGTAGCTCGTTTCCTTGAAATAACGGTTGAGCAACCGCGGAAGCTTTTCGAAATGCGGATCGTAACTGAGCGAATTCTTGCGCGCTGTTATCACCACCAGCAGATCGTTCTCGCGCATGTGTCGGCCCACGATCAGCAGATCGTCCCACGCATCCAACTCCTCAAAGGTCGCTTTCACTTCATCGGAATTCTTGTAACAGAGCAGCTTCAACCGATCGAGCGTTTGTGGCAATGAATGGAACCGGATCGAGGAGCCGGTCTGTTTGGCCAGCAATTTCAATCGTTCGAACCAATGCACGAAACCGATCTCGAATTCGGCCTTCGGCGGCACCACCACGAAGATGCGATCGATGGTGCCCAGTGGTTGCTTGTAGCGGTAGAGGTAGATCGTGCGTGTTGTGCGTGCGATCAAGGCATCGGCCTGCGGGCCGTAAACATGATCGGTCTCACCGGGGATGATGCCCAGCACCACATCGGTGATGCCGTATTCCTTCACCGTGTACGCGATGCCGCTCGCGATGTTGATGTCGTGACGGATCAGGGGATCGAACCGTGTTTCCGTTGCCGCGCCAAGACTGATCGCCTTTTCGAGCAGACGCCTTCCTTCGCCTTCGCTGCCGTTCCGGCCGGACATTTCATCGACCACGTGGAGAACGAAATGCCGTTCCCGGCCTTTCGGCCGGCTCATCAGGATCGAGAGTTCTACCAGCGCATCCACATCGCGTTTATCCGCAAGTGGCACGAGCATCCGGTTCTGGCCCACGTTCTCATCCTGCTTTTCATCCTCATCGATCGTGAGCGCCATGCGCGCGGCAGCGCGTGAAACAGTGAAGGTGCTGATCGTACATGTCACCAGGATCATCACGATCGTTCCGTTCAGCACATCTTCACCAAGAAGGCGGATCACCGTACCGTCCGGCAGAACTTCGAGTACGATGTTGTAACCCACCATCACCGCAGCCAGCGTTGCCGCGGCCTGTGCATTGCTCAGACCGAACATGAGCATGAACTCGTCGCGCGTAAAACGGAAGGAAAGTTTGGAGAACCACGCCGCGAGGAATTTGCAGAGCGTGGCCACCAACGTCATGGTGATCGCCACATTGATCACCTGGATCCCTTTGAAAAAGACGCGGAAATCGACCAGCATGCCCACGCCGATCAGGAAGAATGGGATGAACAATGCGTTGCCGACGAAATCGATCCGGTTCATCAACGGTGAAGTGCGTGGGATAAGCCGGTTCAAGGCCATGCCTGCGGCGAAGGCACCGATGATCGCCTCCACGCCAGCAAGCTCTGCAAGGAACGCCGCCATGAAGACCGTGGCGAGCACGAAGATGTACTGGGAAATGCTGTCGTTCTCCTTCTTGAAGAACCAGCGCGCCAGGAAAGGAAAACCCCACATCACGATCAACGTGAAGATGGCCATGGAGATACCGAGCCGCCACCAGAATGCAGGCCCGATCTCGCCCTGTGTCATGCCCACGATCACAGCGAGTACAAGAAGTGCGAGCGTATCGGTTATGATCGTACCGCCAACGGTTATGTTCACAGCCCGGTTGCGCGTGACACCGAAACGGCTTACGATCGGATAGGCCAGCAACGTGTGCGAAGCGAACATGCTGGCCAGCAGGATCGAGGAGGCCATAGAATACTTCAGGTAGTAGAGCGAGACCCATGTCCCGATCCCCATCGGGATGAGGAACGTGAGCATGCCGAAGACAAGGCTCTTGTACCTGTTCTTCTTGAACTCTTGCATATCGATGTCCAGCCCGGCGAGGAACATGATATACAGTAACCCTACGGTACCGAACAGGCGGATCGATGCATCGCGCAGGAGGAGATTGAACCCGTTCGGACCAATGATCGCGCCGGCGATGATAAGCCCGATGATCGGCGGGATCTTCAGCCGGTTGAGCACCAGCGGCCCGAACAGGATGATGAACAATACCAATGAAAATATCAGCACCGGATTTTCCAGCGGAAGCTTCAGGCCGAGGTCATGGAAGAAATTCATGGACGGGGACAAAGATCGCCCGTAACGAAGTTCAGGGTTGAAACGGAATGCCGCGTGAAGGATAGGAGCGGAAAGCCCGGAGCCGGCGCATTTTGGCCGGCGAGGACTTGGAGCGGATAGCCTGACCGCAAGGCGGCTTGAGGAACGAAAGCCACCTTGGGGGGACGCCCAAAAAAAGTCGGAAGTTGGAAGTCGGAAGTCTGAAGTCGTAGTATTAAGTCTTGCCCTTCAACCTGTGCTCCGCATCTTTGCGACCGCGACATCGAAGGTTTCCAGGATGATCGCAACAACATCATGAGCACCAACGAAGACAAGCTGAAGACCCTTATCGGCCATGCGAAAGAGTATGGCTTCGTTTTCCAGAGCAGCGAGATCTATGACGGCCTGAGCGCCACGTACGACTACGGGCCGTATGGCGTGGAGTTGAAGAACAACATCCGCCGGTATTGGTGGGAGGCGATGGTGAAGCTGAACGAGAACATCGTGGGCATCGATTCGGCGATATTCATGCACCCCACGGTGTGGAAGGCCAGCGGCCATGTGGATGCCTTCAACGATCCGCTGATCGACAACAGGGACAGCAAGAAACGTTACCGGGCCGACGTGCTCCTGGAGGAGCATATGGCGAAGTATCAGGACAAGATCAACAAGGAGATCGAGAAGGCGAGGAAGAAGTTCGGCGATGCTTTTGATGAGGCGCAATTCCGCGCCACCAATCCGAATGTGAAGCGCAGCCAGGAGCGGATCGATGCGGTGGAAGGGCGGATGAAGACGGTACTCGAAGCGAATGACCTGGAAGGTGTTCGCCAGCTGATCATCGATGAGGAGATCAAATGTCCGGTGAGCGGTACGGCCAACTGGACGGAAGTGCGGCAGTTCAATTTGATGTTCGCCACGGAACTCGGCAGTGTGAGCGGCGAGAGCAGTACGATCTATCTGCGTCCGGAAACGGCACAGGGGATCTTTGTGAATTTCCTGAACGTGCAGAAAAGCGCGCGGATGAAATTGCCGTTCGGGATCGCGCAGACCGGGAAAGCGTTCCGCAACGAGATCGTGGCGCGGCAATTCGTGTTCCGCATGCGCGAATTCGAGCAGATGGAGATGCAGTTCTTCGTGAAGCCCGGCACCGAGATGCAGTGGTACGGACACTGGAAGGAGAAACGCATGAAGTGGCATCGTGCGCTGGGGCTGCCGGTGGAGAATTACCGTTTCCATGACCACATCAAACTGGCGCATTACGCGAATGCCGCGTGCGACATCGAGTTCCAGTTCCCGATGGGTTTCAAGGAGCTGGAAGGGATCCATAGCCGTACTGATTTCGACCTCGGCAGCCACGAGAAATACAGCGGGAAGAAGCTGCAGTATTTCGACACCGAGGCGAACGAGAGCTATGTGCCGTACGTAGTGGAAACATCGATCGGACTCGATCGGATGTTCCTGGCGATCCTGAGCGCCGCGTTCGAAGTGGAGAAACTGCCTGACGGAAGTGAACGCGAAGTGTTGCGAATTCCTGCGCCGCTCGCTCCAGTGAAGATCGCGGTGCTGCCGTTGATCAAGAAAGATGGATTGCCGGAAAAGGCGCGCGAGATCATCGATCGGTTGAAGATCGATCACAACTGCCAGTACGACGACAAGGATTCGATCGGCAAACGCTATCGTCGTCAGGATGCGAT